>JAJYXO010000045.1 GCA_021801765.1 Microcaldota archaeon
TGATTCTCCTCGCCTTTTTTGATTATGGTTATTGGTCTACTGTCGTTTGTTGAAATCTCTGCAATTGATCTGGTTTTGTCGCCGCCGAGAAGCTGCTCGATGACTGCGGCTCTCGCCGCATCCAGGAATCCTTCGTCTTTGTAGACTTCTGATGGTATATTGAGCCTTGCGTTCCTCCCTGCCAGAAGACTCCTTGCCTCTGCCGAGCCGTTTATTCCTTCGATATTGGATGATATGCCGCGCAGAAGGCTAATAAATCCGATCTGATACTCCACGCCTTTGTGGGTTATGGTTATTGGTCTACTGTCTTTTGTTGAAATCTCTGCAATTGATCTGGTTTTGTCGCCGCCGAGAAGCTGCTCGATGACTGCGGCTCTTGCCGCATCCAGGAATCCTTCGTCTTTGTAGACTTCTGAGGGTATGCGTCTTTGCTTATCGTCTTTGTCTCTTGTTTTTAGCATAGTTATCGGCTCCTGTTAGAAGTCAGAGCTGTGTAGGATACTGCGATAGTCATCTGTCTTTTCTGATATAAAAAGCATTTGTTCGCAGACTGTCATTCGGCATATGACGATGACAGTAAGTGATAAGTGGGATAGTTGAATTTTTGGGAGGAAAAGTAACACCGATCGGCAATGATGCAGAGATAGGATGCCCAAAGGAATTCGTATGATCGTTGGTCTACATAGTTTTCCTGAATAATTGATGCTGTCTCAAAGCCCTAGCAGGCAGTGAACTTAGGTCCTGAGTATCGACTTGATGCCTTCTGCGCATGCCTCTGTACTTAGCAGTTCAAGGTTGAAAACAATATGGTATAGCGAAGGGTCCCTGTAGTCAATTCCGTAAAGCTCCATTCCTACTGCGACTTCGTCTGCTTCCCGCCTTCTTATCACCTCGAGGACCTCAGCTCTGGACATGTTAGAATACTCGCCGCTGCTTATAGCCCTAGATGTCCTGAATTCTAAGCCTGCAGTAAGGAATACAAGCAGACATTTGTCCTTGTTGTATATAGGATAGCGCACATCGCCGATTACCCTCCCTTTTTCGAAGACGGCCTTCGCCATCCTGTCCATCTCCTTATTCTCCTCCTTGGTAGTAGATCTCCAGAAATCCTCAAATCTCACCTCGCCATTAGGATGGAGTTCTTTCCATTTGGCACGCCACATGCCACCTATTGAGTATGTGGGCATAGAGAGATCTGAAGATAATTTTTTCGCAAGAGTCGATTTGCCAACCTTGGGAAGGCCAGATAGTATTATACTTCCATATCTGCTCTGCATACTTAGGCATTACCATGGAACCTATTTATAGCCTATTCCATCCTGATAGCACTTATTTCTCCGTTTATTCTTTGACCTGTCCAATGCAGGAACACCTGCTCCTTACCTTCATAGACATGTATGCTTGCCCTCAAACCGTCCAGATACTTCACTCTTACTCCTGATTCATCTGCATATCCAGGTGCAAGTGTGTGGAGAAGGGCTGCAAGATTGAGGTCATGTGCCACACCAACGATTATCCTGCCACTGCCAGAAGGAATAGATATAGCCTCTTTTCTTGCTTCTGTTATAGAATCTATTAATGGCTGCGAGAGTGTGTTTATAACATCTGCGCCAACAGTGCTTTTGGAGAGAGGCGCTAATACAATATTACAATCATGTCGACCTAAGTCTTTGATGCAATCCCAGATAGGGCTATTTTCAGGAACCTGCCTGAAAAAATCCACGTTTACAATCACTTCGGGTTTTGACCCTGGATAGAATCCCTGCAGTATGCCCTTCCCAGTATCTATCGCCCTGTTTATATGTGAAGTTATTGGTTTTGATAGCTTGTATTCAGGAAATGTTCTGCGTAGCAGTCTTCCGAAATCTATCGCAGATTTCATTCCATTTGCAGTGAGCCCAGCAGTTGTGAAATCCATATATCCGCGTATCTCCTCTCGCTCGGCATGCCTTATTAGGAAGAGTTCCATGTGCGCCCCCCTGCCTTTCTCGACGGGGTTTATCTCCGTCAGGTTCATATATATCACCGTATATATTGTATTTACGCAGGCGGATATTTATAGCTTATTTACTGCCGTAGTTTGCCATTAGGCGCTAATATGCGCAGGTTGAAGGAAAGGTAGGATGGAATATGATGCTTTTGGATAGGTGAATCTGCATGGAGCAGTTGCTGATACCTGAGAAGAGAGTAGAGTTGCTTAAAGATGTACTGAAAAGGGTCGAAAAGGCTACAGGATGCAATATAAGCATAGAGGAGGGCAACAGGGTTGTTATCAGCGGAGAAGCATATGCAGAATACAACGGTAAGAACATTGTACAGGCGATTGGGAGGGGATTCGACTACAGCAAGGCAATGCTTCTTTTATCTGACGAGTATTTCTCAAAGTACATAAATATGAAGGAGCTATTTAAAAACGAAGAACACATAAGGAGAATCAAGGCGAGGATAATAGGCAGGAGCGGAAAGGCCAAGGAGTATATAGAGGAGGTAAGCGGCTCTTTCGTATCAGTCTACGGAAATACGATAGGCATAATAGGCAGGGTGTATGAGATAGAGATAGCTTCCAGCGCTATGCAGGTCCTGTTGGAGGGAGGCACGCACAAGAAAGCGTATAGGATAATGGAAACATTGAGGAGAAAGAAGAGGTTAGAATAGATGCAATCCAATGCAGATACGATATTCAAGGAGTTCAAGGAACACTCGATCTCAGAGTTCTTCAGGAAGAACAGCCAGATGCTCGGTTACTCCGGAAAGGTTAGGTCTCTCACCACCATAATACACGAATATGTCTCCAACTCCCTTGACGCGTGCGAAGAGGCAGGCATACTGCCTGAGATCTCAGTTTTGATAAGGGAAGAAGGGGATGAGAAGTATTTTATAAAGGTGGCGGACAACGGACCTGGGATACCTGCCAAGCATGTAGGCAAAGCCTTCGCTACAATACTGGCAGGTACGAAGTTTCACAGGTACCTCCAGCAGAGAGGTCAGCAGGGGATAGGTGCTGCAGGATGCACCATGTACGCGCAGATAACTACAGGTAGGCCAATACACGTTAGGTCTTGCACTGGAAAGGAGAGTTTTGAATGCGATATAACTATAGACATAAAGACTAACAAGCCGCTCGTAACAAACATGGCAAAGGCGGAGTGCAACTCCTCCGGGCTTGAGGTAAGCGGGCTCTTCGGCGGTATAAAGTATGAGGAGAGCGACCATGGGGTTTATGAGTACCTGAAGAGAACCGTACTTTCTAATCCGCACCTATACATAAGGTTTACGCCGCCTAGTGGCAAGGAGGTTTCTTTCCCTAGATCCATTGATGAGATGCCGAAAAGGCCTAAGGAAATTAAGCCGCATCCGCTGGGAATAGGTACAAATGATCTGATGGAGTTTGCACATAAGAGCGAGAGCAGGAAGCTTTCGTCCTTCCTAGAAGAGTCATTCTCCAGGGTTACGGCAAACAAAGTAAACGAACTTAAGCAGTTGGTTCGTGAAATTGATTTGGAGAAGGACCCGCATGACCTCAAATGGGAGGAAGCAGAGAAACTGGTAAAGGCATTCAAAGAGGTTAAATGGATAGGGCCGGAGCTGGATGCTCTCTCTACTATAGGAGAAAAGCAGATAGAGATAGCAATGAAGAATATATTGAACCCAAAGTTTGTCAGCGTGGTTGAGAGAAAACCAAAGGTCTTCAAGGGAGGTATACCATTCGTCGTTGAAGCTGGCATAGCGTATGGAGGCGACGCAGGAAAGCAGCTCTCTGCAAAAGGAGAGGATGAGCAGCATGTTGTTGAAGGCAACATAATAAGGTCAGCTAACAAGGTGCCTCTGCTCTTCGATGCGTCTAACTGCGCAATAACCGAGGCAGCTAAAAGCATCCAGTGGAAAAGGTATGGGATAGCAAACTTTGAGGAAGAGCCAGTAAGCGTTTTTATCAACATATCCAGCGTTTACATACCATACTCTGGAGTGGGAAAGCAGGCGGTCGCCCAAGAGGATGAAATAGTTGAGGAGATAAAGCTGGCGCTGATGGATTGCGGGCGCATTCTCCAGAGATACATAAGCGGGGTGCGGAACAAGGAACTTCAGGAGTCAAGGTACAAGATGATAATGCGCTACGTTAACCAGCTTTCATCTGACCTCTCAGAGATCACAGGCAAGGATGCGAAGGAGATAAACAGGCAGCTGAACCTCCTTATAGAGAAAAGGTACAAGGACATTTTCGATGCAGAGAAAGGCGAAGATGCACAGGAGAAGAAGGCAGTAGAGGCAGAGCCTGACTCTGAAGAATGAGATTCATTTCGTTTTCTTGAGCCATTCTGCGAATTCTCTATGCGGGGAATAATCGCCAGCGCGAATCACGCGCACTTTTGCCCCCCTGAATTCTCCTGATTCTACTTCAAGCGATTCAGAATACTCCTTCATCTCAGCGTAATATGCTTCGTCCCAGTGCTCTTTTCCTTTTATATAATCGGAGACAAGATCGCTATTGATTATCATTGGTATGGAATGGAAGATAAAGAGTATACCGTTATGCCAGTATGCTGGCTTTGCGCCTTGTTCATTTCCTACACAGACTCTTGTCAATTCATCAACATCTACTTTGTACATGTGGTGGATGACTATCTCCCTCGGAGGCTCGTATCTTATTTCCATGCAATCGCCAAGCTATCTCAGGCAAGGTATTTATTGCTTTGACTTATCTGGGAGCAATGAAGGTAACTTCAAGATTTGATGCAAAAAGTAATAATAATCCATATATAAATAGAGATGCATGATCGCCGAGAAGACACGCGATGTGGGGAACAGGGTTGGAGGTGAGATCCTCAGAGGGAATGCACACGTTGCGAATCTGATTATTGAGAAGGAGAGAACTGCGCTAGTTGTAATAGACTTGCAGAAAGGGATTGCATCCCGTCAGACGCAACCATACTCTGCAGACAGCGTTATAGAGAACGCATCAAAGCTTGCCAATGCATTCAGATTGATGAAGATGCCTGTCTTTCTCGTTAGGGTGAGCCATTCGCCTGGTTCTATGCTGAAGACTATATCAGACTCGGGGTTCTCTGCAGGCCAAGACCTGCCTGCAAACTGGTCGGAGATAGTGCCGGAACTAGGGCCGAAGGACGGCGATATTGTGATAACAAAGAGACAATGGGGCGCATTCTACGGCACAGACCTGGATTTGCACCTGCGAAGGATGGGTATCAATAACATAGTGCTATGCGGCATAGCTACTTCATACGGCGTTGAGAGTACAGCCAGGTTTGCCTATGAGTACAGTTACCAGCAGATATTTGCAGAGGATGCCATGTCAGATCTCTCTGCGGAGGCTCATAGAGTTGCTATTGAAGCAGTATTTAAGAGAATGGGAAGGGTAAGGAAGACCTTTGAGATACTGAAAGCACTTGAGCAGTCAAGATAGCAGAAGGCGCGGCAGATGAGAAACTCAGTAATAATAACAGGCTCATCTGGAAAGCTTGGAGAAAGGATAGCAACTGCAATGGCTTCAGAAGGATTCGATGTTGTATTGCATTACTACAGATCTGAAGAAAAAGCCAGAAAGGTGGCAAAAAAGGTTGAAGAATTTGGGGCAAAGGCGCTTTTGGTGCGCGCCAATCTCTCCGTGGAGGAAGGATGCAGGAGCCTGATTAAGAAATCATTTTCCATGCATAGGCCTCTGGCTCTGATAAACAGTGCAGGTACTATAGCAATGAAGAAGATACATGAAGCAGATGTGAGGGAAGTTACAGAGAGCATTGCAGTAAACGCACTTGCACCTTTCAGGCTTAGCATGCTCTTTGCAGAGAAAGCTAAAGAAGGGAAGATAGTTAACATAACAGATGCTGCGCCAGAGGATTATAGGATAAAAAGCTTCCCATACTACATGGGCAAGAGGTCCTTGGATGCAGTAACTGAAGCCTGCGCGGAGGCGCTGGCCCCGGGCATATCAGTAAACGCAATAGCAATAGGGCCGCTTATAGCCAATCGTGGAGAGGAGAGATACTTTAAAAGGTATTCAAGGTCCCTTCCTCTAAAAAAGAACTCGGCTGTTGAAGATGTGATAGGCGCGCTCCTCTTCCTCATAAGAAGCAGGTCGATAACTGGCCATACGATACGCATAGACGGAGGCAGGAATCTCAGGGTATGAACCGTGTTGCAATTTATCTATATGAAAACTTCAGGAACAGGCCAAAGGTTCAGGATAGCCAACATAGCATTAGCTCAAGCGACATAAACGCAGATCTTTATTCGATAATAGTACTCGGCACAGTAATACTTTCCGTAGTGCTGCCTGCTCTGATGGGCATGGAAGGCGGCGCGATGCGCAAGCGATCGCACAGAACTTGACTGCATGCATCCGTGCATGGCCATGGCATGCATTACAGGCATGATTCAGATACCTGAGTCATGATGCATATTTCATATCCTTGGGGCGTAATGCCCTTTGTCCTTGGTGCGCAGCGCTATGAAAACTCCAGGAAGCAGCAGTGCAGCGAATACATATGGAAACTCCGCGCCTATCAATGCAGGGCTGTAATATATGCTTATTGCAGTTATAGAAGCCAGAGATATCGCACCTGCCAGCGATATAATCCTGTATATCCAATGCACGTGCCCTATACCGTTTGGAGGATGCATATGCAAAATCCAGAAAAATACTGCGCCATTGATGCAGTCTATGCAAAATTCTATTGCAAGAAATACTCCTGCAGCGCCAAGTACCAGCGTGAAAAAGGATTTTACCGTAGGAAAGAGTAGCATCCAGAGGTTTATTGCTATGCTAAGTGTCCCTATGATTACTATGCTTATAAACGGGCTCCTAAATTTCTTGTGCAGCCTGCCCATAACCTTGGGCATCTGCCCGTCTCTTGCCATTGCATACCATGCCCTGCTCAGTATGAAAGAGGTCAGCCATAGCGAACTGGCAGTGGAAGCTATTACTGCTATATCCACAATCCACCCGTATTGCGGAGCCACGTAATAAGCCCATGTAGCCAGCGGATTTGCGCTCTGCGAAAGCGCTGAAAGCGGCGTTTCTATAGTCATAAGCGGCATTGCAACTGCATAAATTGCAAGCACTGCAAGCAAGCCCACCACGCCACCCAAGCCTGGCCAAGCTCTAGGGTTTTTTGATTCTTCAGAAGAATAGCTGTCTATTTCCCAGCCATCGAGTATTGTTATGGCTATGACCATCCCCATCGCAAGGCCAGAAAGGCTGAGATGTGCGCTAAAGAACCATGAAGGCGAAAAAGCATTAACAACATGGCCTTGCATGTGCGAGAGGCCAAGCCAGAAGAATAAAGCGAAGACTGCCAGTTCGGCAAGCAGGAACAGTTCTGTGATCCTGGCAGTAGGCTTTGCTCCAAGAACCAATGGCACTATTGCTATCAAAACCCAGCATATGCCAGCCAAGGAAACAAAAACGGTATTAGAGGCTGCGGAGAGGGAGATCAAGCCTATCGCAGATAGGAATTGGAGCGTATACTCCCCTGCAGGCACAACTATCGGAGGTATGGAGAAAAAGTATGCAAGCGAAAGTATCCACCCTTGGAAACTGCCTGCACGGTTTCCGAGTATCTTTGATGTCCAATAATATGAGGCACCTGCATGAGGATGGTGTATATTAAGCTGCCTGAATACCAGTGCAGCAAATATGATGGGCAATGCGGTTATAAAGGTGGACATTATAGCCTGCGGCCCTGCAAGAGAGACAAGTACACCGTATGCAGCTGCAATGCTGAATGCAGGGGCTATGCTTGACAGAGACATAGGTATAAGGTCGAATATGTGCAGCACGTTGCTTTTTAGCTGGCGCATTTCCTTCTCGATTTCTTCAGCCATATTTATATCCTGATCTTAACCAGCAGATTATACCGCATCTAGAAATATAAAGAGCTAATACGCATGCTTATTGCTGTCGCGCCAGGGCTCCCTTGAGGGTTCGTCGCCTGACTCTCTCAGCTTCTTGATAAAACTTCTTCCCAAGAAGTTTTATGGACTCGGCGGGATTTGAACCCGCAACCTTCCGCCTTTTTGGCTTAATGAAACTTTTTCTAAAAGTTTTCTTGCAAAGCGGACGCTCTACCGTTGAGCCACGAGCCCTTTCAGAAATATGACATTTGTTTAGAAAGATTTATAAGTTTAATCTTAAATATACTAACTACGAGTTCTATAATAGGAAGGGTATAACTGGTCGCCTTGCCAGCGCGCATCTGTGCGCTGGCCTCTTCCTCTTTGCATTTTTTCCTTTTGGTTTCGATCCTTTTCATCCGTGCCAATATATATTTTTGCATTTTAATGTATATATTGTATTGTATAATACTACTATTTGATTGGATGGCTAAGGAGAAGGGGATTAAAGAGCTTGAGGATCTTCCAGGCATAGGGCCCACGATAGCGGAGAAGCTGAAGGAAGCAGGCTACGGAGACATTGAGAAGATAGGCGTCATGTCCCCGCATGAGCTTTCGGAGCTCACAGGGATGAGCGTAGAGGCGGCAAAGAAGGCAGTGGAGGCGGCAAAGCAGGCCACAACCCTTGTTTATTCCACAGGCTCGGAGATATATGAACAAAGGAAGAACATAGGCAAGATATCTACATCCTCGAAGGACCTTGATGATATGCTTGGAGGAGGGGTTGAAGTGAAGGCTATAACCGAAGCTTACGGCAGATTTGCATCTGGGAAGACACAGCTAGGATTCCAGCTCTCGGTTAATGCCCAGCTTCCGGTAGGCAAAGGAGGGGTTGACGGGGCGGTTCTATTCGTAGACACTGAAGGCACATTCAGGCCTGAGAGGATAGAATCTTTGGCAAAGCAGGCTGGGCTTGACCCACAGAAGGCTCTTGACAACATACTTGTAGTCAGGGCTGAAACCACAGAGAAGCAGATACTCACTGTAGAGAGGGCTGACAAAGTGGTTAGGGAGAAGAACGTGAAGCTGATAGTTATCGATTCGTTAATGGCGCTCTTCAGATCAGAGTTTATGGGCAGGGGGGCGCTAGGGGAGAGGCAGCAGAAACTCAACTCGCACATACATAAGCTACAGAGTCTGGCTGACACTTACGGGTTGGCAATTTATGTTACCAACCAGGTGATGGATAATCCTGCAATTCTTTTTGGAGACCCGACTACGCCTGTAGGCGGGAATATAGTAGCACATGCTGCGACTACAAGGCTCTACATGCGGAAAAGCAAGGAAGAGAAGAGGATTGTAAGGCTTGTAGACTCGCCGAATATGCCAGAGGGAGAAGCAGTGATAAAGATAACTCCAACAGGAATAAGTGATTGAAGAATGCTACTTCTCGTAGGCCTTGGGCTGGAGACAGGAGATCTCTCAGTAAGGGCTGCTGATGCAGTCAGAGGATGTGTGAAAGTTTATCTTGATGGATACACTGTGCCTATTTCTTCAAGCTATAGGGAATACCTCAGAAATGCATTTGGTGAGATTGAGGAGGTAGAGAGATCAGATCTTGAGGAAGAGTCATACGCAATAATAAATATTTCAAAATCTGAGAAGGTAGCTGTATTGGTTGGAGGGGATCCGCTAGTTGCTACTACGCACCGCACGCTGCTGAAACAGGCAGAGGAGGCGGGAGTGGATGTGAAGATTTATCATGGAGCCTCAATATTTTCTGCTGCAATAGGCGAGAGCGGTTTGGACATATACAAATTCGGGAGGACCACTACAGTTCCTTTCTGGAGCGAGAAGTACAAGCCAGTTTCTTTCATCGACGTAATAAAGTTAAATCTCTCAAACAAGGAGCATACTCTCCTGCTTCTTGATATCAAGGCAGGTGGAATTGCAATGAGCCTAAATGAAGCTTTTGATATACTGCGGTCTGCAGAGAGGGCATCTGGACAGAGCGTAATCAGCGGAAGGCAGATAGTAGCGCTTGCGGACGTTGGGGCGGATGGGCAGTTTATAGCATATGGGAAGGCGGATGACCTTGAGGCAAGGGCGGCAAGGTTCAATGGCAGGAAGATTTCACTTATCATACCTTCGGATATCACGTTCGCTGAGGAAGAGGCGGTGGAGAGATTCTGCATTTCTGATCCTGATAGGCAAAATAGACACTGATGCTATTTCTTTGGGTTTTTCCAGTATCTGACAGTATACCAAAGTGAAGAGAAGCCCAGGGCCTCTACAAACCAGAGGCTGAGTACCCTGTAGAAGATTGTTATCAGAGATGCGAGGCTGAAGGCTGTTCCGGCGACTATCCCCGCAGAGGGACCTAGGCCTTGGAAGAAGAGCGTAAGAGATGCAGCAATGGAGACATCGGTGATGCCGAGGGTCCCGGGTATGCCAGTTACCATTCCGAGTAACAGGGAGAAGTAGTAGATAAAGAGCACTGTTGGAAGATAGGAGATACCTACGTGGACTCCGAAGCTTAGTATCACAAGGTAGAATGCTAGTCCATTCATCAATACAGATGGTATGGTGAAGAGCATCGAGTATGCGTATGCGCTCTTATCTAGAAGCGTATTGTTCTTGAAGTAGAGGCTGCCGAGGTTCAGGAAACCGCGCATCCTTCTGATTCTATTCAGCTTCTTCTTTATGAACTCGAAGAGCGTCCTGCTGTATAGGAAGAGGAAAGGGATAAGCAGCAGGGCGGTCAGCCCCACTGAAATAAGATAATCCTTGCGCACCAAAAATGAAGATGCAAGGAGGATAACACAGAATCCAAGGAAATCTGTGAATATATCTGCAACTACTGCAGGGAATGTCAGTGTGAATTTTGCACCTGTCAATCTGTTTATAGTATACGAGACTACGCTTCTGCCCCATCTGCCAGGTGTTATGTCCATCGAGTATAGGGAGAGATAGATTGCAAGGTTCTTGGCGCGCGGTATCTTTATCCCGAGCTTCTTCATGTACATTTCCCACTTGGGATAACGCAGGAGATACCCGCCCGTAAGCACCAGTATGGCGCCTGCGTAGTAGAACGGATCGATGGAGGATAGAGCAAGGAAGAAGTTGTGTATTCCTTCCTTTAGTAGCGCTGCGGAGATCAAGCCTATGAAGACTATTACGCTTGCAGCAAGAAGTATAGTAAGTATATGCACTGCATATTTTATCCTATTCTGATAATCCCTGCTTCCGAGAATGCCGCTTGAAGGCATCGCCTCTCCAGATATCTTCCCCTCCATAGCCCTTCATTTTTCAAAAGGTATTATCCTGGAGGCTGAAGCTGATTCGTCAGAGCAGAGCAGAGCAACGCGGCTGCTCTCATGATAATCTGCCAGGAAATATCCTGATTTCTTTGCTATCTCTCCTGCGAAGGCCAATATCTCTTCCTTGCCGGGCATCTGGGTATATGAGAGATTTCTCTTTTCGTTTCGCGCGCCGCCAACGTAGGAGAAGCCCTTGACCTCCACGTAGTGAGGCCTGCCTATTGAGATGAGGTTAGCGTATCCATCTGCATCACTCATGTTCGCGCCTTTGACAAGCGTAAGCCTGAAGACTCTCCTTGTCTTCATTGTGGAGAAATGGCTGAGGAATGAGAGGAAATTTTCCCATGTGGAGTTTAGCGCCTTTGGCCTGGTAATCCTCCCATACTCCTCTTTGTTAGGAGCCTGGATTGAGACGTAGAGCTGCGTCGGCATAACAGTAAGCGCCTTTAGGGCGCTTACCATTGTGCCGTTGGTGACAAGGAATGTGCTTATATGCCTCCGGTGAAATGCCTCAAGTAGCGCATTCATACGCGGGTAGAAAAGCGGCTCGCCGGTGAGGCTCAGCGCTACATGCGCAGGATCCCTAGCCTCATGCCATCTCCCAATATCCACATCGGCATGACCCTTGTAGCCGCTTACAAGAACCTTATGCTCGTTTATCAGCCCTTCGACTATTGAATCCGGATCATCCCAGTTGCCAACCGCGTTTAGCTCGTTCCATCTGAATCCTTCCTCTTCCGGTATGATGCGCCAACAGAACGTGCATGCAAGGTTGCAGCCTATTGCAGGCGTGGCCTGTATGCACCTCCAGCTCCTTATGCCATAGAACCTGTGCTTATAGCAGGTTTCCCCGTTCTTCAAGCTGCTGGAAGTATAATTGCATAGTTTTGTAGCTGAATGCTTTCCGACAAAGTGGTATCCCTGCTTCTTCATTGTTGCCGCTAGTTTCTCTGGCAAATGCGGTTCAACGGTTAGCTTATTCTTCCCTACAAGCACCATTCCCTCCTCTGGCATAGAACCACTAGATTTATATCTTATCAGAGATAGTTATAAAGGGTTTTATGCTTGAGCTCAGGTACGCGTCTAACGGCGCGCTAGTAGAGGATCAATCCAGCAAGGATATACTTGCAAGAGGCCACTTCGGCAGCTCAGACGGGAAGAGACTAAGGCTCAGGATAGAGGAAGCATTGTATCTGATGGACGTTAGAAATGCAGAGTGCAGAAATGCAGAAAGCAAGGTCTCTTTCAACAGGATGGCAACAAGATCTTGGAAATCTAAGAAGTTCATGGCCAGGTACTTTACATACAAGGACTGGAGAGACAGAGGACTTGTGGCGAAGTACCCTGATGCTGGACATAAGGAGCCTAACAAGACTCCTGTCAAAGGGTATCCTGCATCCGGACTTAAGCTTGGAGGATATACCCTTAAAGGTACGTTTTTCAAGACCGATCTGATAACTATAGTGGAGGATGGGGAAGATGCGAAGAGGATATACGAAACCCTATGGTTTGGGCAATATGGATCGTATAAGGCTGCTGAGAGGGGGCAGCTCAACAAGTTGGACGTATATGAAAGCGCCTTCCTTTCAGAGAAGGGAGTGCTGGAGCTCTCTAACGTATCTAGGAAGGAGCTGGTGGGTTACGCAGTTGCCAGGCGGAAGGAGTTCCCAAGGCTCTATGAAGTCTACAAGGACTGGAGAGAGAAAGGTTTTGTGATAAAGACGGGTTTCAAGTTTGGCACGCATTTCCGTGTCTACTTCCCCGGGGCAGTGCCGATAAGGGATGGAAACAAGGAATGGATACATTCGAAGCACGTGATACATGTTTTCCCGAAGGAATCTAGGCTTCTCATCTCCGAGTGGGCAAGGGCGATAAGGGTGGCGCATTCGGTGCGCAAGACATTCATACTTGCTGTACCAGGGAGCACGTCAGGCAGGAAGGTAAAGATAGACTTCATACTCTTCCACAGGAAAGGAGGCGAAGCTGAAGATCCGGAGAAGGACGCTCCAAGATACGCCATGCTCTCTCTTAGCGAAGAAGAGTACATAGGAGGCAGGGAGCTTGCAATGGCAATAAGAGAGGCAAAGGAGAGGAAGATGGAACTAATACTTGCAATAGCCGACAGGGAGACTTCAGTGACTTATTATAAGGTAAGGCAGATAAAACTCCCCGGGAGTGAAGAGGAATACTACGAGATAGACTGGTTCCAGCCATAGTATACGCAGTGAAGCGGAACGTAGAAGGCAATATATTTATTTGTTGACATTTCCACAAGTACTATGCATTCGCAGTCTGCAATGGAGTACCTGATGACCTACGGCTGGTCGATACTGATTGTCGCAGTCATCCTCGGCGCACTTGCCTACCTCGGAGTCTTCAATCCTCTCTACTTTGCGCCTAAGGCAAACCCAGGAAGCTGCCAGGTCTTCAGGCCAAACGGCGCAGGGACTTCTTACGATGTAAACTTGTTAGGGGTTTGCAACGGTGAGATACCGAAGTACACTGCGGCGTTTAACCTTAATGCAAAATCTTCAGGAGGAGGATACCAGTGGAGCAGAGTCTCTCTGCCTCAGGCGCAGCAGATATTCGGGCAATCAGTATACAATGGGACTATAACTCTATGGGCAGATCCAGTGTATTATCCTACAGGAGGCACAGGTGCTATTAACTGCAACGGGGAAGAGACGCTAATAAGCACGAAGGTCTATAGCGGTTGCTGCTATGCGGACTGCAGCGATACACTTGCAATATCTTTGTCTGACAATAGCGGAGACGATCCAGGTAATAATGTAGTAATGTGGTCTGCTTCTGGACAAAATGCAGATCTCTTGTTTACGAATACCATACCATTGAATAGATGGAGCTTTCTTGCAATGTCATTTAATAAATCAGGAGTTTATGCTTATATAGATGGATCCATGGTTGATAACGGGGTTTCCCCGGGGGAGATAGAGATTTCGTCAGTTATACCTCCGCAGCTGGGAGATTGGTATATGGTGTGCAATTGCGAATCTTTTAGCGGGTACAATGGATATCTTTCAAATGTGCAGATTTACAACGCATCTTTGGATTCGAATAGCATAATGGCCTTGTACGAGGAAGGTATAGGCGGAGCGCCGATAGCCATATACAAATTGGATGCATGGTGGCCGCTGAACGGCGATGCTAATGATTATTCAGGCAATGGAAATTCAGGGGAACCTACAAACACCATCTTCTCAGGTAGCTGGATAGGCGATTACAGAGCAGGATAGCAGATTCTGTGGTGGTCAGCTCTGATGAGAAATGCTGTATGCTGATAGGATAAATAGTATGGCCACGATTATGTGGACCGAGGTGCAGTACTCGCATATGTTCCCTACCATTAATTCTGCGTAGAGAAGATAGATGACGAAGCCTATTCCAAGCGCATTGAAGATAAATAAGGGCTCGTCTCGGTTTATATACAACAGTGACAGCTCTATTACGAAGAAGATTACGCCGAATGCTGCGACAGGAAGGCCCATCAACATCGCGTATTTGCTGTGGAGCACGTTCGCGCAGTTAATCAAGCCTTTTGTAGAGCAGGCAAGAGGGATGCTTGAAAAATAATGGTATGCGGTTAGATATGCGGAAACTGTTATACCCAACACTGCAAGCACTATAGATGCCAGCCTGATTTTTGCATTCATCTCATATTTCCTTTTGTATAGCAGCCACATACGGTTGGCTGCAGACGCTGCTTGGCGTATTGTTATCTATGCTGCATATCTCAGCGGTGATAAGGTTTGCAGATCCAACTATTCCCTGAGCCTGGGCAGAAGAGGAGTTGCTAAGCGATCTGGCTATTTGGCTCCAGTTCATGTTCTGGAGCAGAGTCGGGTCGTAGTTCACCCCTATCTGCACGGATCTGTTAGCATAGCTTATGAAAGGTATGCATCCCCCGTTTGGGCAATTCTGGGTTGGGACATCGAAAGTTGAGAAAACCTTGCCTTGGGAGTTGTTAGGGGTCTGCAACGTGGGATATGTACCATTCACCAGTTTGTTGGTCGTCGTTTCAACGCTAACGAATGTTACATAGTTGCTGGAATAAGTTGAGTTATAGAATGTGAAGGTCGGGGTAGACGGAAAGGCATCTGAGCTGCTGGAGGTCATAAGCCTCAATCCGGTGAAGTTGCCGAAGCGCATGAGGGCGACTATCATGGGCCACCTCTCAGTGGCGCAATATGGGCAATATTCAGCGCCTATGTATAGCACTTCCGGCTTTCCATCGGCAAGCAAGATGCTTGCGTTCTTCCTGGCAGGGAAGTTGCCTGCAGAGCCTATTCCTACCTGGCTGCTTACACTTTCAGATACATGCAACGCAGAGAGTATGGAAGGCGGCACAATCGCATTATCATATGCAGAGAGTGAAGCCGCATGCGCAGATGTAGAAGCGTATAGTATAAGAGCCACAGCTGCAAGTACTATTATTATCCCTGAAAGAATGTACATTTTTCTCTTTTCCATATAACCATCTGGTAGACAATTAGGATAAGCACTGGAGTTTTTTATGTGTTTTGGTCATTAGCATCTTTTCCTTTGCCTAGCCTCTCAGTCACAAGCATGAGTATGTCCCGTATTATCATTTCCTTGTCTGACTCATCCTTAAGCTTTATGCTAAGCGCAAGATCATGTCCTCCTCCGCTGCTTATCACCTCCTCGTGTCTCCTTTTCTCCTCTGCTATGAGGGAGCGCATGCCTACCTTCGCGTTGAGCCGTGCATCCATTCTTATGGAGATATAGCTTCCGAAGTGCAGCATAAGAATGCATGGTTCTTGCTCAGAAGCAGATAGCCTGTCAAAGAGCATTGAGGCGAATCTTCCAGGCAGGGGATATTTCGTCCCGTCTTTCCTTACCTTCTTGAAATCAGATATAAATGCCTTGGCGCCGGGTAGCTGATGTTTGCGCAGGCTTTTCGAGGCCGCAGCCATTGCTTCTTCCGATCTTATTCTGGCGTAATGCAGCAGCTCTTCGCGCCTTTTCTTGCTTTCCAGTATCCTTTCTATCTCCGCAGGGGTTATCTGGTTTGATGTTTTAACAATTTCAGGGTCGCTGGTTATCATGTCGAGTATAGTAGAGATTGCCACTCCGTCGTCGCTGAATCTTGCGTATCTACTGTGATCTCCTATCAAGGAGGCATCCTCCATTATAGAGGTATCCAGATTTGAAATTGCTTTTGAGAGTATGCATGAGAGAAGGCCTGCAGTATATGATGAATCTCCTCCGAAGAGCCAGGGATTTATGTAATGCTCAAGGCCCTTGCCGCAGAAGCCATCTTCTATAGGATGGTGATCCAGCCATACGATCTCAGTTGAATCGCCCATGTAGGCCACTCCCTGGTTGCTGTCCACAGATGTGCCGAAGTCAATAAATATCATTAGGGGTTTTTCTATACAATCATAGTTAGAGATCCACAGCTTATCTGCTGCTGCCTCGCTAGTGCCATATGATACTCCCTTATTCATTATCCATCGTATGTTAAGCCTTTCTGTGGACATCTTTGATTCCAACATAGCCCGTAATGCCCGATGCAAGGCTACTGCGCCGCTCGATCCATCTGCATCATTATGGAAGCGGATTATGACAGGTATGCTGAGGAGCACCTTCCTGGCTATCAACATTGCCGCAGCTTCTATCTTGGGCCACATCCTTTTAGTTATCTCATCAGCATCGGTTATGCCAATCTTTATAGGTGTTTCAATTGCAGGCAGCCGGAGTGCTTTATCAGAAAATTTTCTCCTGGAACCTTCAGGAACAGGTTTTGAGTAGTCATCAATCTCGATGACCTCCCCGGGGGAACAGGTTATATCAACTTTCTTTATGGTAATTCTTTCTCCCAAGTTGACACAGTATGCAAACCTGCTTCCGCGGTTTATGCATGATACTATAAACTCCATTTTATCGCGACTGATTTCAGCTGGCGCTCAGATTGTACTCTACATCTCCTATGCAGATGCTGCTTGCAGTGGCATTTGTTATGTATGAACAGTAGGTAGTATTGTGGTAGGCCTGAGCTACGGCAGCATAGCAATTGTATTCAAATGTGGAATTTTGCGAGCCGCATATACTAATGTTTTTTTCTACTACTGCTTTGGAGATTGAGACTGCATTGAGGCATCCCTGGTAATAAGGTGCAGGCTCCTGCATGCAGTATTTGTTTAGCGCAGTATAGTTTATAGTGCCATTAAATGTAGATGCAGCAGGTGATGTCAGGTTGTTTATTGACGAGGAGCATAGATCCGATAGAGTCGAGTTTGATATATAGCCGCATGCAGATTGGTTTGATGATTCATATGCCACATCGTAATAGCAGATGTCCCTCAGAGAAGAGTCCAGATACTCTGCAGCGAATGTATATGTTTCCGGAATCCCGAATATTCCTGATGAGTAGTTTGCCTGCGAGAGCATGGTTGATTCCATGCTCTGGTTTTCTGTCTCTGAGACGTTTGCACAGTATGATGGATCAAGCGTAACTTTTGCTAGTTTAAGGTTTATAATTGAGGCGCATGCAGATTCGACAGACGCATTGTCTATTGAGCGGCACGCTGTAATGTTATCTGAGGCTATTGCAACTTTAGCTATGCAACCCTGTGAGCCATCAACGCCAAGAAGATTGCAGGCTGCATAAGATTTAGTTGCATTGGCAACGTACCCTATGCATTCAGAGGCATATCCAGCTGCATTAGTGCATATTGATGCGTTGAGTGTTGCTTCAGCAATGCCAGAGTAGCAGGCACCTGAGTATTGCTGTGGGATTAGAGAACAGATGCTGGAGTTGCTTGTGGAGTTTGCAAGATTAGAGAGGCATTCGTATCTGGATTGAAGAGAGAGTATGTCTCTGCAGCGTTCGAGCTGCGAGCCTCTGGGCAGGAAGAGGGCTGAAAGCGCAGCAAGTGCCATGAGGATCAGCGTTATTACAATTAGTGCTTTTGCTTTTCCGATGGTGAAATTGCTCTCTGCTTTAGTCATGAGGCTCAGTCTAGTTTCGCTATATCGTCTACAGAGGTAATCCTGAATCCTGAAGATGTTATCTCGTACGGTGTAGTTACGAAGCTGTGGTCGGATCCTCTCATTTTTATTATCTCAAGCGCAAGCATACGTCTCGCTTCCTCGCCAGTCTGATACATTATGGCTATGCCATCTGCAAGGAAGAATTCTGGTTTGAACTCAAGCTTTGTCCTCTCTGGGCTGGGTAGTTCAGCAGTCATTATTGAGAGCACACCTATCCTGCGCAGGTTCGATACGAGAGCAAGCATGGAGCGCCTGTATGCTATTGGATCGCTAACAAGCATCGACAGCACTGTTATAGTGTCTATAACAACGCGCTTTGCGCCTGTCTTGTTTATTATAGCCTCTATGTCAGAAACTATCCTTCCGAACTCGTATGAGAGCTGGCTTTCATCTTTGGTACCCACAGAAAGATCCTCCTTTTCAATGGTTATCATTCCACTCTCGAGCAGATCATCAATATCGGTGAGGTCTGAGAATGCCAGTTTAGCCTCGTTTACTATGTTTGCAGGTTCCTCATCTAATGTGAAAAGTATGCCTTTATTACCCATCTTCGCATTGCGGTAAAGGAATTCGAAGGACATCAGAGTCTTGCCTGCCCCAGGGCCGCCGGCAAGTATTATCTGGTTGCCCTCAGGAACGCCGCCCTTAAGCATAGAGTCGAAGCCCTTTATGCCTGTTTTTGCCATATTCACCATTCAAATGCACCTAAAATTGCATTGAGCTGCACAATGAAAGCGCAGGAACAACCCAGCGTATATATGGATTATTCATCTTTATATAGCTCATGGTGCTTCCTTATTTGATTTGCAATAAGTATATATAGCGCAGGCTCAGAGCTATAGCTATATGGACAGAAGGATGTTATGGATAGGCATAATTATCTTCATCGCAGGGCTTGGCATTGCTTACCTTTCTTTCCCAAGTCCCTACATTTCTGCGAATAATGGAAAGCAATATGACATAATGCTGCTGGCTGATAGCGGCATGTATGCGCCGCTGCAGATGAACGGCACAGGTGCAATGTCCGTTTCTTTCATCTCTTCGTCGCCAATTGATTTTTACCTGTTAAATGGATCTGCTTTTAGCATGGCTGGCAGATATGTGCAGAACCCAGGTAACTTTTCTGCTTCGGTGAATGAGATTAAAGGAAAGGGGATTATCTATTCGGAGATGAACTCCACAAGCAGCAGCACGCTCAACAGCACTAACTCCAGCGCAGGTTACGGGCAGGTAGATTGGTTAGTATATAACGGTACTTATTACCTTGTATTTGAGAACCCTTCAAATGTAAGCGCAGCGCTTTCGTATTATGTGGTAATACAGGATTTTGGCATAGGTCCGGGGCCGGAGGTTTCTACAGGCGGCAGCGTCTTTGCTGTTCTCTTAGTAATAGCAGGAGTTGCAATAGCTGCATATGGAATATTCAGGCGCAGGACAGATACTGGAGAGTTTGAAGGTCTGGGGAAGATATACAGGGGTATCAAGGATGATTTAAAGCAGGAGAAGACAAGTGCCCATAAAAGTAGGAAAAAGAAACGCTGAGGCAGGCCATATGACAAAAGTCTAATATGCATTCGTCAATAG
>JAJYXO010000028.1 GCA_021801765.1 Microcaldota archaeon
TAAAATAATTATTTAAATATTCTTTCTTGTGACATCCTTCCGCCCGCAAGCAGCGTAGGCTTCCTGAACTAAACAACAATATAAAGTCATAGCCTCCGATAGTATAAGGAGGCATCCTGCTTATCTGCGGTTCGCTTTCGTCCCATCACTACTGACTTGTTGCGGCATCAGGTGCTAGGAGAAATCAATTATGTCGATCTAAAGCATGTGGAATTTCCAGCTTACTTTGTTAAACGCGTTGCTAGTTTCAAGAATAGTTAGTTTTGTAATCGAATTTTTATTAGAAAAACTAAAATAGTGTTAGTGTTAATTATTAGTCTAACATTATTTGAGAATTACTAAGTATTATATAGAATATTTATATCTAAAAAATATAAACATGTAAAATATTGGACGGATATATTTAAAGTGCAGTATTTTGCATAACAATTTCCATAAATGATGCTTTTGGTTAATGTATCAATGCCAGCTCCATACTATATCTTTATCTTCAACTTCTCTAGGTTGGACTCTGGCGAGGCCTATTGCAATCTTCTCCACTGTTGCATTTTTGGGATAGCCGCCTTCAGCCTCTGCAACATATATGGATGATATTGGAACACCGGATATCACAGATAGTTGTTTTCGAGTGAGGTCCTTTTTCAATCGTAAGTGGATTAGAACGTCCTTAGCCTTGCGTTCTTCTATAGGAAACCATTTTTCTGGTCTCTTTTTTGCTTCTCTCATGTCTCTTTCAATTGCTCTTTCAATCTGTGCTTTTATTCTAATAGCTTCTTCTTCATAAGGCAAATGAAGCCTAGAAAGGGCATATGCTATGCGATCGACATAAGCAGAGATATCAACTATACCGTTGTTTATCCCAGTTATAGTTTTAGCAGGTATTTTCGCAACAGTTAAAACTTGATACATTGAAAGATCTCTACTTGAGCACATATTTCTAATTCTTTCCATCAATGCAGCATGCCCACCTGCATTTTTAATGCATTCTACTATTTCTTTTTCATCCTGCACGAGGACTCCAGCCCTCCGTAACTCCATCAATTCAGCAACTTGGTGAAATGATCTAGAAACCTCTCTGAGGAGGCGTATGGACTCTGGTTTCCCCATTGCAGCTGCGGCTGATGCAGTTAGGCCGTCCTTACCGAGTTGCATTGCAGCTTCTTTCGGCAATTTGAAAACCACTCTTTGCTTTGTATCGTCTCTTTTGGTCATATTTTGCCATCTTTAATTTAATACAAGAATTCAGAAGCCTAAAACGAACTGCGTGCAATCTCCCCTTAGGAGATATATTCAATCCGGCATTTTTAGATATACTCATATGTTTGGTAGATTTCATATATAAAACTATCTAGGAGAGAATGGCTTTGCGACAAGATATATAGTACGATACTGCAAAGAAGAGGGGGCAGGAGGATTTCAGGGGAAAGGCAAAGGTTCAGAGGTTAAGATACAAGGTACATATTATTGCAGAAGTAGAAAACGAGATCCTTTTGGGCTTCTCTGTAGAACTTGCAAACAAATATGATAAGGCCTTGTTTGCAAAACTTTTTTGAGAGGTGAAAAAATTCACTTTCGATTGCCTTGTAAAGTATCTTACAGATTCTGATGTGAGAGTTTTTAATTTGACAAAGTGATTAGATATACATATCAAGATCTTATTTCCGGCTTCTGTAGTAATATATTTATTCTTTGATACCTATCTTTACCATATGTTCAAATTACAATTAATGCTTTATGCGACTTTATTCTTTGTATTTTCTTTCTTGATTTCTACCGCAACAGCGCTGTCTTCTCTTTCCATAAGCCCATCCCCATTCTCTCTTACGAATGAAACTATAGATGTAGGACAGATTTCGATATCAAATACTGTAGCAAGCGGGGGTACAGGAGGATATACTGGCAACTGGGAGTGGATTCCACCATCTTCATCTAATGTGCCTGCGTTCAATACCATCATGGCAACGCTTCCAAGTAGCAACGCATTGACCATGACCATAAATGCAACCTCCTCTAATGAAGTATCTTTCTCATTCAACGGAGCCGTATATAACGCAATAGCAATAGGATCGAATACAATATATGGAGACTGGACTATTAATGGCCTTATTGAAGATAGCTCTGGATCCAATAGTGTTGCTACATCCAATTCAATCATGATAAACGCAGCTCCTTATCTCTCATCTGCCTTTTCACCAAGCAACATATTACTAGATTACGGCCAGTCCACTACATATGCATTTTCAATAGGAGGTGGAACAGGGCCATTCACTGCAAACCTAGTGAAAAGGAATATCGGCACGTGGTCTAAAACTAACCCCTACCCCACAAATGTCTATTATAACAGTTGCGACACATACTCTGGATATGTATATTGTATAGGGGGAGAGGCAAGTGTCGGATCTACAACATACGCTACAAATAGCGTCTATTATGCGCAGCTTCTACCGAACGGAGTAGGCAGCTGGCAATCAGCAAGCCCTTATCCTGCAAATGTTTATAGATTAGGCTGCTCAGCATATAGCAACTACATTTATTGCGTAGGAGGAGTTGGGGCAGCAAACAGCGTTTACTATGCACAAATAGACAACCCTGGCATTGGAGCGTGGCAACCAGGTCCCAATGTGCCTATTTCTGGAACTATAGGAGATGCAACATGCCCTATATACAATGGCACAATATACTGTAACTATCAGGACACTCTCTATTATGCTTCAGTTTCAGCATCCGGAGGCATAGGGCAATGGCAGACACAAACAACGAATGTATACTCTCCATTTTGCCACGTTTCTTCAGGGTACATATATTGCCTTGGAGATGGCACATCTTTTATTTACTATGCAAAGCTATTAAAGACTGGAACTAGCAGTTGGACGCAGACAAGCAGCTATCCTTTTCCTCCAGGCTCAAGTTCGGCACCAAGCTGTGCTGTCAATTCTTACTTCATCTACTGCGTAGGGGATGGAAATGGCAATAGCGGTTTCCCTGAAAATAAGACATATTTCTCAATAACGTCAAGCAATGGCGGGCTTAGCAGTTGGATATATGGCACGCCATACTTATCAAACACGACACAACAGCCATGTGTATCCAGTAGCAATAATATCTACTGCATAGGAGGATATGAGACTTACAACCCTTATCCTTACTCTTATGCCACCAACAACGTATACTACGCAGAGATAGCTTCAGTAATAAGCACAAATTCCATAAACAAAGGAGCTTCAAATGGGGAGCTTAGCGCCTCGCAGTTAAGTGTAGGGAATCAGAGTTATGAGCTATCCGTATCGGATATAGGCACAAATACTCCGTTTACTGAGAATTTAGCATCAAATACTATACGCGTAGCCCCAGCAACCTCTACAGTATCGCCTACGCTTAATAGCACAAAGCTTGATCTCGGTTCACATATTAAACTAAGCGAAGAATATGCCACTAATGGGATATCGCCTTACTCATATAACTTCATTATATCGAATTCGGCTTCAGGACAAGAAATAGGCTATACAGGCTACAATGCATACGACTACAGCATTTTTACCCCTACAAATACTGGAAATTTTGCTGTTAATGTAATAGTTAAAGACAGTGCAACATCCCCATTCTTTGCAAATAGCATACTATCGGAGTTCAGCGTCAACTCAATGCCAACGGTCACTATCTCCCCTTCAAATGTTGTGCTGGACACTGGTCAATATGAATCCTATTACTCCACAATAAACGGTGGAACAGGGCCAGAATTCGGATTAGCAGTAGGTAATAGCTCTGCGCCCACATGGACAGCTGCAAATACATATCCCTATCCATACTATGTAAATGGCGAGGTTAAAGTAGGGCCTTGTCCAGGATACGGAGGATACATCTACTGTATAGGCAATGCGCTCAATAATGGCGCAGGGGAAGGAGCAGTAGAATATGCGCCTATAAACAGCGGAGGTATTGGACCTTGGACAGAAAGCTCATATAACTACCCCGATACTACTGCCTTTGAATTTGGAAACATCTACAATGCCTGCTCTGCATACGCTGGTTATATTTACTGTGTAGGCACATACGAAGGAAACACTGTATACTACTCAAAGATAACAGGCAATTCGCCAGGTCAATGGATACAGACAAAAAGTTACCCGTTGAGTGTAATAATGTGGGATAGCTGTCCGATATACAATGGTTACATATACTGCATAGGTGCTTATGATGGACAAGTTGAAAATCAACAAGTTTATTATACCCAGGTATCAAGCAACGGAGTAGGAAATTGGATTCAGGCAAACTCGTATCCTGCACATATCTATTCTTCTCCTAACTGTGTAACAAATAATGGGTATGTATATTGCGTAGGAGGATCTGAAGATATATGCTGCTACTATACTGTTGGAATTAATGAAAGCTATTATGCACCTTTATCTGCAAATGGTGCAATAGGTTCATGGTCTGCTACCACTGGCTTTCCGCTTGACGGTAATACATTAGTAAATTCCCAAGGCTCTGATTCTCAAAATCAATGCGCAGTTTCAGGTAATTTCATATACTGCTCAACATTTCTAAATAAAGCAAGCACATATTATGCCCCATTATCAAGCAATGGAATAGGCAATTGGATGGCAATGGGGAGCATTTACCCTCAATATTCATCGTGCTCTTCTACAAACAGCTATGTGTACTGCATAAGTGTGAATCAGAGCTTCTCATATGGATATGGCGGGTCGGCAATTGGCGATTATTACATAAAGGCAATAAAAGCATCCAATATTATAAATGGGACTGGGGGCAGCGGCACAATTACTTTCCAGCCCAGCGGAATTGGCAGAAAGTCGTATACGGTAGTTGGTACAGATTCAGGCACAAGCACTCCGTTTATCTTTAATTCAATTTCTAATACCATAGTAGTAAATCCTGCTCTCTCCAATTCCATAATCGTATCGAATAGTCAGACTGTGACAGAAGGTGATAAAGTTTTATTCAATGTTACTGCAAGCGGCGGCACTCCACCTTATACATATAATTTTATAGTCCTTGATCCTGGAAACATTGTATATGCAAGTGGATATACAAACAGCAACGCGTTTTCTTATACTACTAACAGCGTAGGGACATTTACTTTGGAAGTAGACACTGAGGACAGCGCCACCACGAACTCAATAACCACTAATAGTGTGAATTTTACTGTTTTGCAACCGATTAGCTCTTCGCCTACTGCGCCACCCCCGCTCTCTGTGACTTTATCTGACAATGTAAGTGAAAATATCCAATCGAATAAGCCAGTGCTCACTGCGGCGATTACCGATCTATCCGAAAATAAAATAGAGTCTTATGCTGAATATTATCAAAATCAATTGCCAGTCACTGTGAGTTTTGGAGATAACTATGCGCTGAACATAAGTTATATCTGCGCTTTCAATTCGGGTTCTTTCAATTATACCTATGCAGGGTTTATACAGGGGATAGGAATAGCTTCATGCGGCAAAAATTACATAGTATATGGAGGGTCGTATAGTGCCTTGTATTCTAAACACAAGAATCAAAATGCCACTGCCACAGCTACGACCACTATGCCCATCACACCGACAACTACAGTTATGCCTATTTCCGGAATATTCCATAAATTTATCTCCATATCGAAAGGATTGATTAGTAAAGTTAAAATACAAAATAGCGGTTCCTATCTATCCATCTCAACGGCTTCGAATAATGTAATAAATGCCAGTATAACTGTTGCTAACAATACTGCCGAGTCACCAAACATCCCTGCCACGTCTAAACTGATGTCTCTCTTAATAAATGTGACTGGCAGTAATCTAACTATAGCTGCAACTCTACAATATCCATGCGACATTCCTCCTCGCAGCGTTTCCCCATATATTCTTACCAACAAGACATGGGAAAAGATAGGTAATTTCACTACAAATCAAATTTCTTGCGCTATTTCTTTCGTGATGCCTTCGGACCCTACAGTTGGGATATTTACGAATTACACATCAGTTACAACAAGTGAACAGACTACTTCAACAACCGTTAATGTTACATTGCCTATTAATATTAACTCACAAGGAAATAATAATGAGAAATACGCCATCTATGGCTTGATAATCATCATTATAGCGTTAATAGCCATATATGCAAGAATTAGGAATGGCAGGAGGCAGCCTCGTAGGTTATAGAAGACATTGCAATAGATAAACTGTTTTGAGCGGGAGATATGCTTGCATATAGATTAATCCTGCAGGTTATGGGTCCAATCTTCTACAATTTAGGAAAAGATTATCTCTCACCCAATTCCTCCCTTATCTTTCTTATCTCCTTCATTTCGTTGGCCTTGAATGCAATAAAGATCGCAGCTAAACCTGCTATTGTTATGCCTATTATTGTGTACTTAAACTCTGAAGAGCGCGTGTATGCCTGAAAGCTTGAGATTATCCCTGTACTGTGTTTTGTTTGCCCCGAGGTGCACGCTTTTATGCTGGCATTTTCGTTTTTGATTATGGATTCCAGGTAAAGTATTGTAGAGTTAATGCCAGCAACTGTATCTACACTGTTATTTGTTGTCACGTTTATCTCATTTTTAATTAGCTCTGCGTATGTAGTCCCGTTAGGATATTTGCATGTTTCGAGTACGCTGGCATTTCCATAGTATATACTATTTGCAGAATTATCAAGGTTCTTTATTCTATTCAACCCATTGATTATATCATTGGATCTGTTTATGAAAGTTCCGAAATAGGAAATGCCGGATAGAGTGGCATTTGCCTTTGATATGTTGTAGAGTGCAGGAGCAGTTGAAAAGTTTGCCATGTTAGATGTCGCATTTGCAATAAAACGCTGTGCAGCATCTATTCCTTGAGCTATAGATACGTTGCAGAGATCATATGTGCTGCAGAGGTACACGTAAGCATTGCGCATCTGCTCGTATCTTTGCATTGTGCTATTGTAATACTTCATGGCGTAAGAGGATTGGTTGCCAAGGTAATGATGTATAGTGATATTCATGCTCCTGTAGTAAATCACGCCAGGATAGATATTTGATTCCAATTTCAGCTTTATGCTTACATTATTTGTGCCATTGCCCGAAAAGAGCGGAATTGGATAGAGAGTTATAAAGCATGAAGCTGTCGAGCTACTTCCCACCTGGCAAGGGTACCTGTATATGTTGTATGGCTCGCTGTAGCCCATTATGTTGAGCGCCGTAATGGTGAAGTTTCCGAACATTGGGCCATACGGCGCGCTGGCGGCAAAGGCTATAGTTACCGGGGTTCCATCCTCGCAGCTTAGGTATGTTGTGTTGTATTGGAAACATGATCCCTGCCAGCCGTTGAATATCGGTGTCGTCTGGAGCGCAAACGACAATGCAACAATGGCGAAGGCAGCAGCTACTATCGCAAGCCTCATTGGTATCTAAAGCCTTATTGAATATGTATTCCTATATATCTTTTTCCCTTTCCTGAGCCCATGAAGCGTGTAAGATACAGTAGCCTTTATATTCATGAGTGATAAAAATGCGGTTACAAGCTTCTTGCTGCTTAGATACATGTCGTATCCGTTGTCTATCTGCTCAATCTTGGTAACGAACTCCTGGTGCCTTTCAAAATATTTGTTTACCTTGCTTATCATGCGCTCTACCTTCCCGGCATCTCCCCTTAGCTGCATAACCGCTTCGTAGTACATCCCTGCCTTTCTATAGCAGGCTTCGCATATTTTACCCCTGTAATCGAGCTTTATGCTCTTATCAACCGATGTGCCAGTTTCATTGTCTATCACATCTACTACTGCGGAGTCTCCTTTCATCTCGATAAATTTTGTTCCGTATTTTGGTATCTTTGAGCGCATAATGGTATTTATCGCCATTCCTGTCTCTTTGACGTACCTTCCTCCGGCTTTTATCCTACCGCACCTGCTGCACTTTTCAATAAGGATCTCTTTTGGGAGCTTCTCTGCCAACCTTTCCTGGGCGCAGTGCTTGCAGAATTCCCCATAGAATTCAATTTCAGAACTGGACCTATTGCAGATAGGGCAATGCTTAGCCATATCCAGACCTTGAATAATGCCTGCTTATCATCGCTGCATATGCAGGCCTGGTAAGTATTACGCCAAGCATTGCACCCAATATGGTAGAATAGGCAAAGCCTATGACCTGCGTCAGAGATGTTGAGAAGGCAAGGGGAAGCATTGCTATTATAAGCAGTATTGCATCAGCCCATACAACGTAGAATGCATGTGAAACTTTTGATTTTATGCTGGCTTCCTTTCCTCCTGAGAGCAGCTCGTCGGTTATTATTATCTGAGCGTCGACACCAGTGCCTATCACCGCTATCATGCCAGCTACCGCAGCAAGGTCTATCTGGCCTACTAAGCCTATTACAGATGCTATTATGAAGAGTTCGGCAAGTGTTGTAAGCAGTATGGGGGCTATAAGGAAGACCTTCTTGTACCTTATTACTATTGTCATGCCTACAGCAATTACCGCAGCAAGCAGTGCCAATACGCTTATGTCTTCGAAGTGTTTGCCAAGTGTCGGAGGGAGTGTTGTAGGTACGCCAACAATCACTTGCACAGGCAGCGCTCCTCCGCTCAGCACGCTGACTATTGTGGATGACTGGTTCTGCGCATATGCTATTGCAGACTGCTGTGTGTTGTAAGTTGGCGGAACACCGCCTTGTATCTCATAGATTTCGCCAACATTTCCATTGGTTATTGAGGGATTGAGTATTGGTGCTGCAAGAAGTCCTATGGCTGGCCATGAATCTACCATAATTCTTGATGTGTTTATAGTGGTGAACTGCGGGGTCATATTTGCAGCGGAATTGAGGAGCAGGGTATAGCCCATCAGGGTCAGGTTCTCTTTTATGCTGTTTTGGGTATTGGTGCCGAGTATCACATACTTGTACTTTTCCTTGCTGCTATTGAAGAATGGCTCTACCGAATTCCAATCCTGTCCGTTTCCTGAGATGATCTCTATGGGTATAGTTTGGTTCCCGAAAGAAGCTGCATTCTGCATCGCAGAGAGCAACTGTTGTTCAGATCCTCCTGAAAGAGCCGAGCTGTTGATGAGCACTATGGAATCTGAAGGCCTGTCCAAAAACATGTAGGCAGGCTGGTTTGCCTGGCCAAAAACTACACGCGCGAATCTGCTCGCAGCTTCTGAAGTTATGGAAAATTGCACTATCCATGTAACGTTGTTTCCTATCTCCTGATATGATGCCTGCAAGGAGCTGCTGCCTCCAAGCAGGGACGATCCGTT
Source organism: Microcaldota archaeon (assembly GCA_021801765.1). Taxonomy (GTDB): domain Archaea; phylum Micrarchaeota; class Micrarchaeia; order Micrarchaeales; family CABMGC01; genus JAJZIU01. Next base: position 9,233 of record JAJYXO010000028.1, read on the forward strand.
GAGAGCTTCCTTTCCATTAACTATCTCCTGAAATATTCCCTCTTTTTCTATTACTTGTATAGTGCTGTTTATGTATCCCTTTGAGGCATTTGGCATCTGTATCAATGCGCCTATGTAACTCCCGCCATTGCCTATGCCTTCTATGGTAGGATTGCTAAGGCCGAACTTGGAGAGCCTTTGCTCAAGCGTTGACTGGAGGGCGCTGAAAGTCACAGGATTTATGGAATGCGCGAACGTTATCTGTATCTGAGTGCCCCCTGCGAAGTCCATACCGAGGTTTATCCCGTGGAACACATCCGCAGCAAGCAGTAGCAGCACTATCGCTATAACCGCCAGTATCCTGAAATCCTTGAAGTAATCCAAAAAGCTCATTTTATCTTATCCTTTCTTTTCTTGTACATAAGAACCAAAGATGCATTGCCCAGCCATGTTGTGGCCAAGTCGCCTATCAATCCGAAGAGAACCACGCCGGCTATCTCGTAATAAGTAGGCACATATTCAAAGAGCGATATTGCGAATAGTACGCCGAAAGAGACTATTGCAGTGGAAGTCATCGTAAATCCAGTCTTCATGGATGCAAAGGCCCGGTCTTCTGGGCTTCCTTCATGCCTTTTTAATATGCGCACGGCAGTTAGCACATCGGTATCTATAGAATATCCGAGTAACATCAATAAGCCGCCTATGCTCGTTATGCCCAGGGGAATGCCGAAGAGCGCCATTGCCCCTAGCGCTATTATCATATCGTTTGCAGCGCCGAATACCACTGCAAAAGCAGGGGCAGGAGACCTGAAGATAAAGAAGACCACCATTGATATTATAACGAACGCGACTATCACTACATCAAGCAGCTGACTAAGGAAGAACCTGCCTATCTGGGGAGATAGCTGTTCATAAGAGTACGAGGAGAACGGTACTGCCGAGCTCAACGCAGACATCACTTTCTTGGTATAACCAGAAAGCGCATTTTGATATGCGCCCTGCGCAACTGAAGACATATTATTTACGTTGCCTTTTTGGTAGGTAAGCCCAGGAGCCAGTGGCCTAACTGCTGCGAGTTCGGCGTTCAGAGATGCGCCCATAGCATACATCGATATGTTTATCTGCTTGTTTGATGCCGCAAGCATAGTGAGTATAGTATTGTTTGTTTCATTGCCTTGAAGCCTTATGCCTAACGTAGTGGAGTTGACTAGGGCTTTTGAATAGTTGGCCTGATACTGGTCGAATGATGTGAGGTTTGAGTATGCATATGAGAGGCTCGTATTCAATGGTATAGTTATCTGTATACCGCCTGGCGCCTTTGCCACTGAAGGATTCAGTATGCCAAGCCTGGATGAAAGTACAGAAGAAATCTGCTGCGCCGTAGTATTCGCGCTAGTCTGTAGCACTATACTGACTCCGCCGCTTAGCGTAGAGTCAAGGGTTATCCTTGTAGAAAGCGCTATGCTTACCAGCATTAGCGCTACAGGAACTATGATAAAGTACTTCATGTGCCTGCTCTTGTATATGTTTGGTATGCTAACCATCCTACCAACAAAGAAAAGTCAGTACTCATATCAAACTTAACTAATATAAAATAATAGGTAAAACTGGGAAGAGAAGAAAATGAAGAATCAAGAAGGAAATAAAATAAGGAAAAGAAAGAAATGCAGCTGAAATCAGCCGTATTTCTGCATCAGCTTTGTGTGCAACGAAGCCACAAAACCATATACTACTACCATCAATGCAAGTATGACAAGCGCTATGCCAAGAAGCAGTTGCGTACTGTAGTGCAGCGTTATCAGCATTCCAGACAATATCAACAGGTATATAGCTATGTATATTGCCCTGAAGACGTACCATCCGGAGTTCTTCTCCTGATAATGGAGCATGCGCTTCATATACATATCAGGATCTATTGAAATCACATTCTTTTTCTCTGCCATCAATTCACCTTTATTTACATTATGAAATAGAAATGCTTTTAAATCTTTCGCTATTTGCATGGAGAATTTATAGGATAAACCCACTCTGGGAGAAGTGAAAATGGTTATAGGTTCCTATGGATTCTCCAGAGAGAGCGCCATCCTTGCCCTCTGCTATGCCTCTTCCCATCTTGACATCGAATGCAAATTTTGATTCCTCTACGCGCACTGCCTCGGAAGAATGGAACTCGTGCCCTCGTAGTGTGCTTCCTTTTCTCGAGATGGGGTTTCTCCTTGCAGCCTTCAATTTCGTATATGCAAGAGTAAGCCTCCCTTTTGCCATTATATCTATGTCGAATATGCCTGCCATTTTGCGTGTCTTTCCGTCTGTTCCTATTAGGTTTTTTGACATGAAGATAAGCCCACCGCATTCGCCGAATACCCTGCATCCTGCATAGGAACTTTGCCTGAGCCATCTACGCGTTTTTTCAGCCTTCTCAAGCTCTTTTGCATGAAGCTCAGGATATCCGCCTCCGAGATATACAAAATCCGCTCCTTTGACAAACTCGTTCAGCAGAGGGCTGAAGAATTTCACCTCGTATTTGCGCTTCAAACGCTCTATATTTTCAGTGTAGTAGAAACAGAATGCCGAATCGGCAGCCACCGCTGCGAGCTTGCCGCTTGGCTTCTCAGAATATGGATTGTGGGCGTCTGGCAGCGGAGGGGCGCTCTCTGCTATTGAAATTATCCCTTCGAGGTCAATGTGCTCCTCGGCTAACTCGGCAGCCTTTAGGATGCTGGAGGCTGCCTGTGGGTTGTCTTCTGTGGTGACCAAGCCAAGATGACGAGATGGAAGATCTACTCTGCGGTCATATGGAATATAGCCAAGTGATTTTACACCTTTAGGAAGGGAATCCTTGCAATACGCATAATGCTTCTCTGATCCTACTTTGTTGAATATTACTCCTTTCACATCGGCATGACAGTATGTAACAAGCCCTTTGACTATCGCGCCGGCAGTTGTACTCATGGAGCTACAATCCATAACCAAGATTACCGGCGTCTCTGTCTTTTTAGAGAGCTCAAATGTGCTGTATTTTCTACCAATGCCATCATAGAACCCCATTACGCCTTCTATGACACAGAGAGAGTTTCCTGAATGGAGCGAGAGGCTGTTTGTGACACCTCTTTCTCCCATCATCCAGAGGTCAAGGTTTATAGACGGTTTGCCAGTAGCTTGAAGATGAAATCCAGGATCTATGAAATCAGGGCCTGCCTTGAAGCCTTGCACGCTTCTCCTCTTTCCTATTGCGCCCATTATTCCTGATGAGATTATTGTCTTTCCAGATCCGCTCCTGTCAGATGCAATTAGCACTCTTGGAACTTCTTTCATAAGGGACTTACTACGTCAACTGATTTAAAGTGCATTGGTGCGTTTCATTACGCCAGGGAGAAGCTCAACCTCTTTAAGGCTCTTTGTTTTTCTCCAGAATCTATGCGCGCTGAGTCTATTAAAGCCTCCATGGATTCTATCACCTTATCGTATGTAATCCTGTTCACAGGGAAAGGTATGCCGTCCTTGCCGCCCAAGCTGTAGGCATATGCAACTGGATCCCTATAGGCAAGCTCCTTGTCGTATATAAGGCTAGATACAAATGCCAGGGAGCGCAGCACAGATCTGCCCACGCCTTTCACAAGCAGCAGGTCTCTATAGTCTTTTGGATCTAGTTCTCCGGCCTTTCTTATTGCATCAAGTCCCCTTTTCCCTATATCTATTTGAGGGATTATCTCGTGCCGTTCTGGATAGCTCATTCCATTCACAATCCTCTCGAATTCGGGTAGAGAATCTATGCTCCCTTCCCTTGCCCACCTATTTTCCACATTTGTCAAGTCCAGGCTTCTCCTTCTCATTTTAGATGATACAGATGCATGCGGTTCTTCTGTGAAATCCTTGCTGTTGAGATAGTCGCTGAACCATTGGAACCTTATCGCCATTTTTGTGCTTTCAGACATAGCCTGCTGTATCACACCCCATTTGCCATTCTTAGTAAATATGAATGTGTGATGATATATGCCAATTCCATCATAAACCATTGCAGAGTCTATTTTTGCAGCCAGCCTGCTGCATTCTTTGTATAAATCCACAGGCCCTGGAGCGGAGAGAAGATCAACACCCTTTTCTATCTCTGCTGGAGCCCTTAGCCCTGCTTTGCCTTTTCCTCCGGCGAAGAAAATCTCACCGGAGCTATTCATCACAGACTTAAGAGCCCCAGTCATTACAGTTGTAGTGCCGCTGCTATGCCAATCGTATCCTACAGCGCAAGAGAGCGCCTGGAACCAGTTGCTGTCGCTAAGTTTGGCTAGAAGGTCGTCTGGCCCAAATTCATCTATTATTACTGTGCAGATTGCTTTTGATAGCCTCTCCATCCTCTCGAATAGCCATCTAGGCGCCTTCCCTGTATGCAGCGGGAGCTCTGTAGAAACGTGCATAGTAACAACACTGCAGGTATGCTTGATAACAATGTGCCAAACAATTATTTACCTTGAGCAAATTCCAAGCGAAGGGTCCATTGGAAATGCGTTGTATCCTTCATCTGCGAGGTTCTGCGCAAAAACTTCCCTTCCCTTGCCCACAGTGTATATTTTTTCAGGGCAGACATTATCTATGTACTCGGTGGCCTGGTAGAAATCCGCATGGTCGCTAAGCGCGAATTGGGCATCTGCTCCAAAGCGCATTATTTTGGCGAATCCTGTTGCTACTGCAGTAAAGACAGTCTTACCATAGAAACCGCTTATCTTACCTTTCAGCTCGTTGAGCCTATGCATACTGACAATTCCTACAAAATTCCCTTTTGTTGCCTCTTCTAATGCCTCGTTGTTTTCATCTATCGACGCGTATTTCAACCTTATACAGTGCTTGGCATATACGCGGCTCATCCTGCTTATGCTGCGGTCAACTACAGGTAGAATGCCTTTTTCATTGAATATGCTTATGAGCTCTTGTGCCTTACCCACAGCATAGGCACCGAAGAGCACTATGCCCTTATCTAGCTTTCTCTCGGTATACTTGCTTATGTTATCTGTGACATCGCCCCTATCATCGAATTTCACAGATCTCTCAGGATATGTGGAATCTATTATCAGAATATCAGCCTTTGTAAACTCTATTCTCTCTGCGACAGGGGAAGGCTGCAGCAGGTAGTCACCGCTATAGAGCATAGATCCGCAATCGGATTCAGCGTAAAGCTGCCTTGATCCGAGTATATGGCCAGCGTTGAGAAGCCTTATGCCGCTGCATAGATTTGTTCCTGCAGCTTCTATGCCATATCTTTCCTTAATCAGGCTCTTGGTAGCATCGCTGGCTATTATGCTCCTTCCTCTCCTTATTCCTGATGTGTGGTCCGAGTGTGCATGTGAGACGAAATTAACATTGGCAGATGGGTCCCTTCCGTCGAGTGCTATATTGTATGCTCCAGAGATTACTCCCAATTTAGTCGCCTTCTCTTTAGAGTATGTTAACTCTTTTATACTTATCCTGAAATAAGTTTTATCTGGGGCCAGATTTTATGGAAGAACACCGCGGCGAAGCAGTTTCAGATGGCGTAGAAAACATAATTATAATAGGTTCAGGGCCAGCAGGGCTATCAGCTGCAATATATGCTGCGAGGGAAGGTTTCAAACCTCTGTTGATAGAAGGATCCGCTGCAGGAGGTCAATTGGAGCTGACAACAGATGTGGAAAATTTTCCAGGATTTCCATCAGGAATTAAAGGGCCAGAGCTCATAGCTGCAATGCGCATGCAGGCGGAGAGGTTTGGTACAAGGTTTATACAGGAAGATGTCACATCTGTGGATTTCTCCTCAAAGCCTTTCAGCATTGCAGCAGGAGAGAAGGAGTATGCAGCAGAGGCAGTTATAGTTGCTACAGGAGCTAATGCAAAAACCCTCGGCATAGAATCTGAGAAGAAGTTCATAGGAAGGGGCGTATCAACATGCGCTACATGCGACGGGCCTTTTTACAAGAACAAGGATGTAATTGTTGTAGGAGGGGGAGATACTGCTATGGAGGATTCCACTTTCCTTACAAATTTTGCGAAGAGCGTTACCATTGTGCATAGAAGAGAGGCCCTGAAGGCCAGCAAGATAATGCAGGAAAGGGCAATGAACAACAGTAAGATAAAGTTCATATGGAATACCACAGTTGAGGATATATTTGGGGGCGAGAAAGTAACCGGAGTGAAGCTCAAGAACCTTGTGAACGGAGAAGTGAGCGAGATGAAAACCGACGGAGTCTTCATGGCGATAGGATATACGCCTAACACAGAAATATTCAGGGGAAAGCTTAAGATAGACGAGAAAGGATACCTGATTACTAGAGATGAAGTCAGGACGGATATAGAAGGAATATTTGTCGCAGGAGACGTAGCAGACAGCTTCTACAGGCAGGCGGTGATAGCTAGCGCAAGTGGTGTAAAATGCGCGCTTCTTGCAAGGGAACACCTTTCTATGCTTTTTTATGAAAGGGAGAAAGCTGGCAGGCAAGCCCCTCATATCTGATCATATACTTCTTTGGAGATCAGATGGCCGTAGATCTCAGACCAATTGGAGAGTTTTAGTACCCTTCCGCTGAGCTCTAATTCTGCCTGATTTGACCATGGTTTTCGCAGGAAGATGCAGAGCTTGCCCATCCTGTCTGCAGCGTCTATCACCTTAGGGTAATCGTCAATTATCGCATCGCAGTGCATCCATTTGCTTTCAGGTATCTCGTATACTATCTCTCCGTATTGTATGCCGTGCTTGGAGAGCCATTTCTTCAGGTTGGCATCTTTGGTATCGTTATATGTTATTATTTTGATGTAATACTTTTCTGCAAGCGAGTTGACATAGCCAGGTATCCTTGAATCTACTATGGGTATCTTCTTCCACTCATGCCATGTCTCCTCGAAGATGGCGCGCATCTCCGCCTTGCTTATGCCAAGGGATTTTGTGAGATCATATTCCATCAGATCTGATAGCTTGGCTGTTTTGCGATATTTCCTGTTGTATATGTTGATGAATGTCTCCATGCTCTCCGCCAGGGTAGAGTCTACATCAATTCCCAGGGTCTTTCTACCTTTGTTTACCTCCGCCAAACAACCGCCCATGCTAAAAAAGCCTCTTCTGCATCTTGTACTGCGTTAGGCCAGAAACGCGTACGCCTAGCTTGCGTATTTTCCTTTTCTCATCTTCTGCGTTGTATATGGATAATATGGTTTCTGTTATGTCTTCAAGCCTGTTGGACGGTTTTATGCTCCTGCTTTTAAGCTGTTCGGAGAAATCAGAATACCTTCTCTTTAGCGTAACAGTTTTGAAGGAGAAGCCTTGCTTCTCGACATCATCCATTACCTCCTTGGAGAGTCTAAGCAGTGCATTGGAAACCTCTTCTCTGTCATTGGTGTCCTTCTCGAACGTGAACTCCCTGCTTATTGATTTTACTTCGTAATTCTCGCTAACTTCGCTATCGTCAATTCCGTTGGCATAATTATGCATCTCCAGCCCGAAAGAGCCAAAAATTTCCATGAGATGCATTATATTTGCCTTGGCAAGATCGCCTATCTTCATGTAGCCTAGCTTTTCAAGCTTTTCACTTGTCTTCCTCCCTATGCCATAGAGATCGCCTACAGGCATTTCCCTGAGAAACGCAGCTGCATTCTCTGCTTTCACAACCTTTATCCCGTCAGGCTTTGCACTGCTACATGCCATTTTGGCAAGAAGCTTGTTAGTGCTTATGCCTATTGAGCATGGCAGTCCTGTTTTCTCCTTTATCTCACTCTTTACTTTCCTTGCAGTTTCTTCGGCAGCTTTATAATCCTCGATTTCGGCAACTTCGACATATGCCTCGTCGACGCTGACCTGTTCCATCTTATATGCATAAGATTTAATTATCAGCATTACTTCCCTTGATTTTTCTTCGTAATACATAAAGTCTGTAGGAAGGTAATTTGCATCTGGCTTTATCCTGTATGCAGAGGAGATGGGCATTCCGCTGTGTATTCCATATTTCCTGGCAGCATAATTGCATGTCATTACAACGCCTCTCCCTTTGCCTTCCTTTGGATGCGCGCCAACTATAGTAGGCTTATCTTTAAGTTCAGGATTCCTCAGCTCCTCGCATGCAACGTAGAAATAGTCCATGTCTATGAGCATAACTATGCGCATTTAGACACCAAGGCATTACCTGAAGAGTATCTCTTCTACAGGGCCTCGCGGGGAGATCTCCTTGAATATCTGGGAGCTGAAGCGGAAGACCTTTGCTGCGCCCATCTTCCACGAGTCCGGAGTAAGGCCGGCCATTATGCAGAGGCTTTCAAGAAACTCTTTTGAATCCCAATTCCCTTCAATTGCGGAGTCAGGCATTAGGATGCCGCTTTTATAGCCGTATTCGATAATTAGGCCGTCTTTTCCAACTTTCACATGCTCGCTCATGCTGCCTGCATCTGTATGCCTTATCAGTATTGGCTTGGAGAGCAGATTAACACCTACAATCATATGTTCGAACTCCCTGTGTGAGACAGGCACGAACCTTGGGTCTTCTGTTGCGCTTATCGCGGCGTCTATCAGCGCATCTTTCAATTTCACTGCTTGTTTATAAGAGCCAACGCAACCTCTCTGCGCCTTTGTTGGATAGTGCTCTATTGAAACGAAGATCCTCTCTTCATCTACAAAATCTGCAATATGCCTCTTTATCGCATCTGCCTTGAATGCCGGAGAGGTTAGGTGGGTTTCTATCGCATCCCTAGCTGCTCTGACAAGCCTCTCCCCATCATGAATGGAGTATTGCTTCATAGACCCATGCCCATTATATATTCTTCACCATGGCTTAAATAAGCATAAGCATACAATGAGGAGCTTGAGAATAAGGATGGCTCAGACTCCGTGGAACCAGAAACCTTTGTCCTGCTTCTTCTTTTTGCCGAAGATCTTCTCTTTCAGCGTCATTTTTTTATCATCGCTGCCTTCTTCTTTTCCAAAGATTTCAGGATACTCTGCTGCATACTGTCTCTGGAACTCCTCGAATTTTTCCCTTCCTTTCTGCTTAGCCTCCTCAACCTTCTTGTAGTAATCATCTTTCATCTCCGCCCATTCTTTAGCAGTATATCCATACGGAGGATGCTCTCTTATAGTAGGAGGTTCATATTGATAGGTATACATCTCCTTAAGATAATCGAAATCCCTTTCGCTTCTCTTGCATTGTTCTACATTAATGCCTTCTTTTGCCATAAAGGCAATTAGATCAGGAAGGCTTATCTTCTCCTTCCTATTATTGGATTCGGTAGGGTTATAGACTATATCGATTCTCTGCTTCGCAAATTCCACCTTGGCTCTTATTATAGAATCCTGCAGCATGAGGCGGTATTGGAGCCTGGCAGCATGTTCAAGATCTATCATCTCAGCCTTGCTTACTCCTTC
>JAJYXO010000043.1 GCA_021801765.1 Microcaldota archaeon
TGGTTTTTTCATAAGCATTGTTTCTACCCTCTTGATCTATCTGTGCACTTGGGCTCAAAACAAGCTTTTTTACAGCATGCATTTAAACATATATTATAGACCTTTTTTCATATTTATAGCTTTCTTTAAAAGTCGACAAATGCTTTTAAACAGACAAAGCGCCTAAATTGGCAGCATGTTGTAATACTCTTGGCTGTTTCTGGACCCAGCTTATTCACAAAACTACTCATTGCCCTTCCGGCCTGCCTGTTTTTTATAATTGACCATATTTAATGCCCTGAGCTCCACATATCTTTTGTCAGCTTCATTTACGAGGCCTGCCTCAAGCAGAGCACTGAAAAGGCTTCCATTATGATAGTGCAGCATGGTGCTTATATGCCCGTTTTTCAAATCATGATGGGTTATATCTTTACCTTCTTTTCCAATGGATGTCGCCAATTCTCTCAGTTTTCTTATCCTGTTTCCTTTGTCGTTATAAAAGCCCCTTGGCACATGTGATGATACAAGCGGCTCCTCTTCCGGGAACGCGGCGTTTATTGCATTGGATATTTTATTACCAAAAACCCTCAGAGCTGATCTTAAATGGTACTCTTCGATATGTTTCATCTTTACCTCGCTTCTGTGTGTTATCTTGCCTTTAGCTATGAGGTCTAAGGTCATCTCTCTTATTGCAGTTGCAGAATTGCGTCGATCGTAGTAGCCGTATGGCGCATGCTTCATATCGCTAGGGCTGATATTTTTTTCTGGAAAAGCAGCTGAAATAGCTTCAGATATATTATTGAAATTTTTGCGTATCTGGGCTATGAGCCTTAATTTGCACATGTCCTCATAAGTTACGTTTATCGGGTCTTTACTAAGGACCATCTCTACTCCGAATCTTATAGCTTTTAGTATCATTTTTGGATCATTCCATCGCCTCATCTGTGACGGCACTCTTACTTTCCCATCAATGACTTCTGCGCCTGTTGTTTCCCAGAAATCTTCCATTGTGTTAGCCAATATGGATTCCTTCCTGCTGCGAAGCAATTCTACGAGGTATGGCGCATTTGCAGCATCAATAGCTTTAGTTTTGAGATGCGTCCCCATTCCCCCATTTATCTCCTCAAAAGTTTCATATACCCATTCTTTTTGCCTTCGATTAAGGCTTGCTATTTCATCACCCATTCCTGTTGCTCCCAAATGCTTACGGGATATTTCCATTAGGCTAGTGAGAAGAGATACAGCCTCCTTGTTAAAAGCTGCGACTTGGGGATCTACAGGCTGCCTTCTTGGCGATCCGCGTTTTTTAAGGTATATTAATGTCATAGCACCTAATAGAAATACGCAGCAAATATTTATTATGGAGATGTTTTACTTCACTCTTAAGGCTGCTTTGAAAGGTTTTAGAGCGATCTAGTAAACCCATTATTTATAGCTAGTATAAGATCCTTGCCCAAGGTGCCATCCAGACATAGTTAAGTTGCCCCAAGGTATGAAGGTATTCCCGTATTGAAGCGCACTGCCTATAAGGTATGTGAGCGATGAAAAGACAGAAATGCCTATCAATGTAATAACTGCGATGACAAGCAAGGACTTTAACACCACTATAAGAAGCGCATTAAGCCTCGTTATTCTTTGTTGCGTGGATAGGGCTATAACGAATATTATTATGCCCCATATGGGCGCAATTATAATATATATCGAATTAAACAGAGGAACTAGGCTAAGCCAGAGCAGCATAATCACAGGGAATATTCCGTACACCATAGCAGCAAACGTTTTGTCGTAAGTTCCTTTCCAGGCATTCAGAAATGTCTTTGCTATCACCTGATATATTGCTGCGTCTATCGCTATGCCAAGCGGTATTAATATGAAGAAGAGTATGATGCCTCCCCAAAATACCGATAAATAGGATATCGATGTTATAACACCGGAGAGCAATCCCATAGCTGAAGTTGTGCCTAGGCTGGCAGATCCTACCCCTAGAGCTACCACTATGCTGCCTATTATTGCATATGCAATGAATGGAATCACAGCAAGCGTATAATAAAGCCTGATGGCGCTCCCAAGATCCAGCTGCCTCTTAGATCCTTTATCAGGTTTCCATATCATATTCCAGAAGAATCTCAATTCATCTATATATGCCATTTTCCCACTAAATTTATGTAGAATGAGCGTATTTAATAATGTTTCGCGTTTTTCTAATTGCTTTTGTTATCTGAGCAGGCCCGAGAAAATAATGCTGCTGATGCCTATCTGGGCTGCGATGTTATTAAGCTTCGAAACAACCTCATTCCTTGTCTTATCATCAAACATGCTTGCCTTAAGTGTTGCGTGTTTGCTCAGGTACATAAAGCTCATTTTAACCCCTAACCTTTTCTCTATCGCCTCAAACGTTTCGCCAAAATCACTCTTTACATATTCGAATGTTTTCTTTCCCATGCTTATCCTTATCTCATACTCGTGCCGGGCCATATCTTCATAGACTCTCCTGAAACCTAAATCTGTTTCTCCATCCGAATAAGCTTTGTTCATGCTATCGTAAATCATCTTCGATGGCTCATCCCTGTTACACATGAGTTCAACAGCCTCTGCTATCCTTCCTGAAAGGAATGAGACCCTCATAGCAATTTCTCTGTTTATCATCCTGCTAAATCCTTCTGATCTGCTCAAGGTGACACTCAGGGTTATACGTTTTGAATCTCTGTTGTAATAGACTGTATGCATTGCGCCGCTGAAATACACATCTGCCCTCCCCCTTGCAGCGCTTGCAAGTTCGTTGAAGTGCGTATTTGATGATAGTATGGAAGCTTTATGGTGAACCACATGGCCATCTACATACGATAAAATATCTCTTCTTTTTTCATCGCCAACCTTCATTGCAAATGTACTCATTCGCACACCATACTTATAGATGTTGATTTTATAAAATAAAATGTTATCTGTTAGAATCGTATACCCTGTTAGATTCATTCGATTTATAATAGAAGTTGATGCAATGGAATACAAACCCATCAGAAATGTAGGTATTAGCTGCGATTTTATGGATAAGAGTAGCTTCAACATGCTTAAATCTGCATCTGCACTATACAAAGGATATGCGATAGTTGGAGGGGTAGGCGCAAGGCTCTTAGCTAATGCTTTTGCCGAGGAAGCAGGATGCAAAACCAGTTTGCTAAAAGAAACCTTAATCTCTTCTGGAGAAATAGATATGGCGCTCCTTGGCATGCATAGCGGAGGAAAAAAGTCAAAGATGTCAGACAACATACATGTTACCCTTGGCAACAGGATGTCTGAAGTAAGAATAAGAGAATCTCCGTTCTGCGTGATAAATAACGGAGATCAATACATAGACATTTTTGACACTAGCACTGGAATAGGTCCAATACCTGTAGATCAAACATCGCTAGGAGATAGGGCAAAAATTACGCTTGATGGAATAGACCTGGAGCTTGCACTTCCAGGCACCATACTTGCAACGCATTTGAATCCAATAGCATCTAGGAATAAATCTAGGCTTCTCAGAGGAGTGGTCTTATTTGCGATATCTGGGGACCGGTGTCGAGACCGAGAGATTCATGGAGCTTATAAGGAAAGGCGAAGAGGTTTCATCTTCAGAATCAGAGAAAAGAGGCCTTCATCCTAAGGTTAGAAATGAGTTAGCCTCTTACCGCGAGCGCTTCAAAAAACTCCATGCGGAGATTTCATCAGTAGAAAAGGATGCGTTTTCAACGTTGCGCAAACTTAAGAGTTCAAACCATGCGCTCTCAAGTTATGCGGAAAGAATTGAGGAGCTCAAAGCGCTCTCCAGAATGTATTGATTGTCACTTCCTGATAAGCCCGTTGATGGCTGGCTTACGAGCTATCAAAAATTTGAATTTTGCATTTTCCCCAAAAATAGTGGTAGTTTGGATATCCTTTTCAGTATACGCTACAGTCTCCCATCCGATTGATGAATAAACTCCGTGTATTGGATCTGCTTTGCCATTTTCTAAGGTGTATTGTATACTCTTTTCTCCCAGCGCTGTCCAGTACAGATGCGCATTAAGGCCACCATGGCCTGTGAGATGGGCCATCTTCAACAGCATATCATTTATCTCTCCGTTCCCGTGGAAGACGAAGAAGGCAACTGCTCCTCCAAATTTAACATCAGTTATAAAGTCCTCAAAATCGCAATTCATTGTATTTATACCTGCAGAAGATAGGCCAGCCTTAACTCGGATTTCCTTTTCTTTTCTGATTGCTTCTTCTGAAATATCAATTCCCGTTACACTGTGTCCTTTAGATGCGATATAATGCACTTCTGGCCCATCTCCACATCCTATCACAAGTATCCTTTTCCCTATGCTTGTGTTTTTAATAACCAAATCCATCATTTCCCTCTTTAGAATTCCGGATTTGCCAAAAATGTATGAGCTCTCGTTATCCGAATATAATTCATTATAGCTTGGCCTTATGCGCCTTGCAAGTACGGTGTTTTTGTTCTGATTTTCTTTGTATTTCATTATGAACCCTTTTTATTTTCTGATATAAGAACTTAGCTGTTTCACATTATGTTAGCTGATACGGATGTTTACTGTTTCTTTAATTAGCCAGCAAATGCGTTTGATGCAGTAATGTTTAAGAAAAGCACAGTTAGAATAGATATATTGATTGTGGAAATATGTTAGAACAAAAAAGAGCAAACAGCATCAGGAAGGTTACACTTCTGTTATTGCTAATTGTAGCTATTTATGCCCTGCTTGTTTACCTGCGCATATTGCCAATTGTAGGCACATTGAATATAATCATAGCCATAATAGGTGGCGCAGTTGCAATAGAAGTGATGGCATGGATTGTTTACACATATTTTGCCAGAAATATAGTAAAAGAGGAGGCAGAGTCGCTCCATAACCTTTTCAGGATAATTGCATATATGGTCCTTTTATTCCTTATATTATCTATAATCGTAGGTGGCATCAAGAATCTTATAGGATCAGCGGTAATCGCAGGCTTCCTAGGCATTGTGTTCGGCCTTGCAGCGCAGACAACGCTCTCCAATTTCATAGCAGGCATATACCTGTTGGCCAGCAAATCGTTTGAAACAGGCGACAGGGTAACCATACATACCTGGCAGTACGGCATGCAGCCGCAGAGCTACCCGCACGATAGGTTTGTGCCAGGCTTTTCAGGAGTCATAAAGAACATAGGTGTGCTCAATACGGAGGTAACAAACGACGAAGGCATACCTATATTCATACCAAACAACATAGTTGCGCAGGCGCTCATAATCAACCACCACAAGGCAAAAGCCAGGTATGTCACGCTGCAGTTTGATGTTGCATTGGATATACCATTCAAGAAGCTCAAAGGAATAATTGATTCTACTATGAAAAGAAAGCGAATCAAAGATTATAAGACTAACATAGAATACCTGCACAGCCAGCTTTATGTTGTGACGCTTCACCTAAACATGGAGATGATTGACATAAAAGATCTCAAATCAGATATATTCAATGAAATAATCCTTTTCTTAGGAAGCAAGAAGAAATCAGCTTAGCCCTATGATGGCAGTGCCTACTGCTATGAGAATTATCCCCGCCCATCTTAGCATTACTATCCTCTCGCCTAATACAGAGTATGCAAAAATGCTTGCAAATATATAGCTAAGGCCCTGAAAGCCATATGCCCAGCTAAGATTCGATCTTCCAAGCACATACAAGTAGAACACAGTAGATATCAGGTAAGCGAATATTCCAATGCCAAGGTAAAATACAAATGAATGAGGGTCTATGAACCCTAGTTTGAAGAGCAGCTGGCCCACGCCTCCCAAGAATGTGCTGAAAAGAAGGAGCAATGCAAATTTGGCTTTTTTATCCATAACCTCACTACGTAAGCGCCACAAGTATTACTCCTATGAAGACAAGCATAAGGCCTACCGCTTTTGCCGTTCCTATCCTCTCATGCAGATAGACTTTGGAAATAAGGAAGACGAAGATGAAAATGCTTGCAAATGTTGGATATACAAATGAAAGGTTCCCGGACCTCAATGCAAAAAGGTATATTGCAAGGCTTCCGAAATAGAGGAAAGCAGCTGACATTACTCCTCTGTTTTTGACTAGATGCAGCATCTCCGTTATCTTTAGCTTGAACTCTGGCAGCGATCTCTTGAACAGGTACTGCGAATATGCTGCTATTGCAGCTGCGATCAGCGTTGTGCCTATTGTGAATATTCCATCCATTCTATCTTCAACTGCTATACTTTGCAAGTATATCCATTTATCATTATATTACAGTAGCTTTTCATATGCATTAGCCTTATACCTGCGCATGTTTACCAATTTAATGCTTCTTGTCAGAAGTTCTTAAATTGCTTTCCTTTGTATAAGAATTGATGGTTTAATGGCAAGACATACAGATACAGTAAAAAGGCACCTCAAGCTTCACAAGAAGATGGCTGAGAGGCTAGAAAAACACGACCCGAAGAATTTGCCAGAAGGAGTCGACACAAAGAAACTCGAAGATGCATATAAGAGACTCGAGGGCTACGAGCTTGTCTTGAGGAAGAAGAAGCAAAGGTGAGATAATGCAAGTGTATGTTGAAAAGCCAAAATGCACAGGATGCTCCCATTGCCACGACGTCTGCCCTGTCTCCGTTTTCGAAATGAAAAACAGGAAAGGCAATGATGTAAACACTGATGTTGCCCCTGCCGATGTGCAGTGGAAGGGCGTGAGCGATCAAGCCGTAGTAGCCAAATGGTCGGGAAAGGAAGACGGCCACAGGCACTTCGCTGATGAAAATGACGGAACAACAGGAGGCATATCTGTTGCAGTGAATGGCGCCAGCTGCATATTGTGCCAGGCGTGCCTCGTGCAATGCGAAGGAGAATGCATAGTAATAACTGATGACGCAGGCAATGTCTATCACTCGATATACGAGTGATGTGTAGGGCATTTCGCCTGCTATTAATATCATTTATTAAGTTTTCATCCATATAGATTAGCATGGATGAAAGGTACAATTCCAGAGAGGCTGAGGAGAGACTGGCCAATTATTGGGAGAGGGAAAATGTATATGGTTTTGACCCTTCTTCAAAAAGCGAGATATATGCCATAGACACTCCTCCTCCAACACTTTCAGGATTAATACATCTAGGACACGTCTTCTCCTACTCACAAGCAGATTTCATAGCTAGGTATAAAAGGATGAAAGGCTTCAGTGTTTTCTATCCGTTTGGATTTGACAACAACGGGTTGCCTACTGAGCTGCTAGTTGAGAAGAAAAACAAGACAACCGCGGAGTTCGTCGGGAGGGAGAAGTTCATAGAGATGGTCGAGAAGGAGACGAAAGAACTTGAGGGGCTCTACAGGAAGATATGGACAAGCGTAGGAATCTCAGTTGACTGGTCGCTTCTTTACTCTACAATAAGCAAGGAGGTGCAGAAGATCTCCCAGCATTCCTTCCTAGAACTAATCAAGATAGGCAGAGCTTACAGGAAGGAAACACCTACAATATGGTGCCCCAAGTGCAAAACAGCTGTTTCGCAGATGGAGCTCAAAGATACTACTGCAAAATCAAAATTTGTCTACATAAAGTTTGCAGATGATGTCAACATAGCCACTACAAGGCCGGAGCTGCTTTCATCTGTAGTGGCAATATTTATCAACCCAACTGACAAGCAGAATGCTGCTCTGGCAGGCCGTAAGGTTAAAGTGCCAATCTTCGGCCAGGAAGTGGAGGTAAAGGCAGACGCCCGCGTAGATCCGAAAAAGGGAACAGGGGTTGTTATGTGCTCTACATTCGGCGATCTCACGGACATTGAATGGTACAAAGCTTACAATCTTGATCTTAGGATAGGAATAGACGAGAATGGGCGTATGCTGGACCAGCATTACAAAGGTGCAACTATCAAGGATGCGAGGAAGAATATAATAGAAGACCTAAAGGCAGCCGGGTATCTTATATCTGAGAAGGAGATAGAGCATAGCGTCAACGCACATGAACGGTGCGGCACTGAGATAGAGTTTCTTGTAAAGAAGCAATGGTTCATAAAATACCTTGATATGAAGGATGAGCTTATCCAACTCGGCAACAAGATTAACTGGTATCCGAGCTATATGCATGTGAGATACGATAACTGGATCAACGGGTTGCAATGGGATTGGTCAGTTTCAAGGCAGAGGTATTATGGGATACCTTTTCCTGTATGGTACTGCAAGAAATGCGGTGAGCCTTTATTTGCAGAGGATTCAGACCTCCCTGTAAACCCCATGAAGGACAGCCCTAAAACAGCATGCAAGAGCTGCGGCTCTATGGAGTATATGCCAGAAGAAGATATAATGGATACATGGGCGACGTCATCCCTGACTCCGTTGATAAATGCAAGATGGGGACTCGATGGCAAATACGATCAGGTGTACCCCATGTCGCTTAGGCCCCAGGCGCATGATATAATCTCGTTCTGGCTCTTCACATCTGTAGTAAAATGCTATCTGCACACAGGCAAAGTTCCGTGGAAGGATGCGGTTATCTCTGGGCACGGGCTTGACTCTAACGGCAAGCCCATGCACAAATCCCTTGGCAACATAGTAGAGCCTATGCCTCTGATTGAGAAATATGGTGCTGATGCGCTAAGGCACTGGGCTAGCCTCTCAAGGCTGGGAGAGGATTCTTCTTATCAGGAAAAAGACCTGGTCACAGGTTCCAAGCTTGTCAACAAACTTTGGAATGTTGGGCGCTTCGTGGACTCTAACTGCAAGAACCAGGGTCTTGGAAAGAATGTAATGGATAAATGGATACTCTCCAGGCTGATGAATCTGATTAAAGATGTGGATATGGAATTCGAAGCATATAACTATGCCGGAGCCAAACGCCTCATAGATGAATTCTTCTGGTTCTTCTGCGACAATTTCCTGGAATTCGCGAAATACAGAATATATGGCGGTTCGCATGAAAGGCCTGATTTTGCCCTGAGGACCGTTTTCCTTGCTTTGCTCAAGATGTATGCGCCATTCCTGCCTTATATAACCGAAGATATATACCAAAAAATCTTTTGTGGCAACGATAAAAGATCGATACACCGCTCTGAATGGCCAAAATACAACCCGGAATTTTTCGACGGAGAGAGCCTGGAGACAGGCGAGAGAGCATGCAGAGTAATTGCTTTTATAAGGCAGTGGAAGCATAACAATAAAATTGCCCTAAATGCTGAGATAACAGAGATTTCATACGAGGGAGAGCTGGGAGATGCAATAGAGGATATAAAAGGTGCCATGAAGATAAAATCCCTAGTCAAAGGAAAAGGGGATATTGAGATCCCTGGCGCAGAAGTCAAGATGGCTATAACCAAGTAAACCTCAACCCCGAAGCTTATCGGATATGTGGGTAATCTATTACCTCGAATATTAAATAGGAGATTTTAAGCTGGAGATCTTTTGCAAAAGCATATAAAGGTGTTTAGAGAATATTGAATGAGTCCAGCGCTATATTAGATGATATGATGGTATGCGAGAGATGCGGAAGGGAAATGCATAACTACAACACATGCGACTACTGCCACAAGAAGGTCTGCTATGCCTGCCTTAAAAGTTCAAAGAAGGTCAGCCAGATAAAGAAGGCGTTTATCTGCAAAGACTGCTGGAGCAATATGCGCAGCAGGCAGAGTTATAAGAGGGCTTAGCCCTTTTCTATCTCTATCCTTACTGTATCTCCAGCTATATCGAACTGCTTTGCCTGCTCAGAGATTCCTAAGCTCATTTTGCTTAGGTTCAGGTTCTTTCTTATTCTTTTTTCATATTTGGATAGTATCTCGGCAAGCTCAGTAGGCGCATTGTATCGCATGCGTATCCTGTCTGCCTTTCTGAGCCCGGCCTCCTTGCGCATCAGCTGCACCCTCCTCTCAAATTCCCTAACGCTCGCCTCTTCGCGCAGCTCTCCGTCAACTTTTGGATCTATATATGCAGTGCCGCTTCCAAAGTGCATCGCATTCTCCTTTTCTGCGTGCTCTACGGTTGTGAAATGCCTGTTGCTTACCTCGAAGACGCCGTTCTCCGTGTGCAGCCCGTAGCTCCCGTTTCTTCCAACGCTTTCGCAGATTTCATCGAAATTTGCCTTCCTTAGAGCGTCTGCTACGGCTTTGCTGTTTCCTTTGAAATCAGGGCCTATTGCAGAGAAGATAGGTATTATCTCCTTCTTTACGGATTCTGTCTTCTTTATCTTTATCGCTTTTGCATTGGTATATTCGCAGATTATACTGGAGAATTTCTCCAGAGTTCTGAGCGCCTGGTCTGTTGTGACCTCTACTATTGCTTCTCTTATAGGCCATCTGAGCTTTACTCCTTCCTTCTCCCTGCTGCTTAGTATTGCACCTGATGCATCTATAATTGTCTTCATCTCTGCCTCAAGAGGGTCGTTTAGCAGCCTCTGCATGTGTTTAGGCCACGGTTCGAGAAAGATACTTTCTGCATCAGAGTAACTCTTGAGGTAAAGATATTCTGAAGTAAATGGTATGAAAGGTGCAAATAGGATCAAGAGGTTGTGCAGCACGTAGTTTATAGTCTGCAGCGCTGCCATTGCGCTCTTTCGCTTAGAATATAACACCCTTTTCTTTGCAAGTTTTAGGTAGAATCTGCTAAAATCATTTACTGTGAATAATGTAAGGGCATCGTTGGCCCCTTTTGTATCGTAGTTGTCAAGCCTCTCGCTTACAGCCTTTATCAGGTTGTTTAGCTTCGAAACAATCCATAGGTCTTCCTGTTCTTCAGCTGCCTTCGGTGGCTTTTTGGATATCTTCTTATAGTCCTTGCCTAGACTTGATGAATATTCGCTGAGGAGGTTGAAGGCATTGTAAAGTATGGTTATGGCTTTCTCCGCATCTGCTATCTCATCCTTGTTGAATTGTATGTCAAGCCACTGGGTGTGCCTGGAGCACCAGAGCCTATATGCATCTGCACTTGTAAGCTTGAGGAGGTCAGCTATGGAGATGTAATTTCCAAGATGTTTATGCATCTCCCTTCCATCTTCTCCTATAAGCATTCCGTCAAGTATAACATTATTGAAAGGCCTTTTCCCATATACCATAACGCTGCTCTTTAGAAGCGTTGAGAACCACCCTCGCAGTTGGTCTTTACCTTCCAGTATGAAATCAGCAGGGTAGAGCCTCTTGAATTCTTCCTCGCTCAGGCTTGCCCTGAAGGCTATCCCCGAATCAAACCAGACGTCGAAGACATCATCTATCCTCTTTGCCTCCTTTTCGCATGATTCGCACTTTATTGTGATTCTATCTATTCCAGGCCTGTGCAAGTCAGATATTTTCGAAGCGGCTTCTTTATCAGTTGCCCTTCCTGAGAGCTCTGATATGCTACCTATTACATAAGCATTGCCACAATCGCTGCATGTCCAGATGGGGATAGGTATGCCCCAGTATCTCTGCCTGGAGATGCACCAGTCAGGGGAATTTGAGAGTATCTCCTCCTGCCATTTCTGCGCCTCTGCCGGGTGCCATGTTACCTTTCTGTTCTCGCTTATCATCTTATTCTTGACCTTCTGCACATTGAGGAACCATTGTTTTGACGCTATTTGTATCAGTTTGCTGTTGCATCTCCAGCAGTGCGGGTAGCTGTGCCTTACTTTCACGATGCCAATCAGCGAATGGTTTGCCTTAAGCGCCTCGATCATTTTATCATTCGCTTCTTTAGGCACTTTCAGCCCCGCGTACCTGCCTATCTCGTGTGTGTACGCGCCATGCTGGTCAATGGGGCAGAAGATAGGAAAGCCTTCCTTCTTTCCTACATTGAAATCCTCAAGGCCGTGGCCAGGAGCGATGTGCACCAGGCCTGTCCCTTCAGATGTGGATACAAGCTGTTCTGCAGATACCACCCTATGGTATTTCCTGAAATCTTTCTGTACATGTATCTCATCCTCCATCGGATGCAGATATTGCAGCCCTTCAAGCTCAGAGCCGTAGAATTCTGACTCTATTATTGCGCTCTTGCCTAATTGCTCGGCGACAGCGTCAAGCCTTCCTTTGGCAAGTATATACCTGGCAGAATCCATCCTAGCTACCACATATTTCTCATGCGGATTGACTGCAACTGCTATGTTAGAAGGTATAGTCCAAGGCGTTGTTGTCCATATAAGCAAACTTGAATCTCCAGTTTCTATCTTTCCACCTCCCACCGTTTTGAACGCTACGAAAATTGATGGGTCTGTTTCGTCAGAATACTCAACTTCAAGCGTTCCCTGCGCAAGCACGGTCTCGCAATGTGTGCAGTAGAGCATAGATTTGAGATCCGAATAGAGAAGCTTCTTCTCTTCTGCAGCTTTTAGTATAGCCCATGCGTTCTCTATGTAGCTGTTCTTGTAAGGTATATAAGGGGAATCGAAGTCCATGGAAATGCCGAAGCGAAGGTAATCCCTTGCCATTTTCGGTATCAGTGAGTCAACATACGCTTTGCAGTCCTTTACAAAGTTCTCAATGCCTATCTTTGTCTCTATCTCCTTCTTGGATTCTATCTGCAGCGATGATTCGACCTTGTGCTCAACAGGCAGCCCATGCACATCATAACCTGCCCTGTTATGCACATCGTATCCTCTAAGCCACCTATATCTAAGGAAGATGTCCTTTACAGCTTTTACCCATATCTGCCCCGGATGGAGCTCCCCTGTTGCATAAGGAGGACCGTCAAGGAAGTAGAATGCCTTTCCTTTGCTGTTTTTAGCCTTTACCTTTCCGCTTATTCCCTGCTCTTCCCAGTACCTTAACACCCAAAGCTCATTTTCGTTTAGGTTAAGCATCAGACCATCTGCAATGCATATTGCATTTCTGCATTGCGCATCTTACCGCGCTGCAGGCTTGCCATTCAACTACTGTGTTAATAATTATAAATGCTTACTGTTAAACCTTTCATGAATCAGATGAGGAGCGCAGACGCCACTACCATATTCAGGTCGGGGCTTGCTTTACTTATAGCATACATGATACTCGCTAGGTTCAGCGTAGCTGCGGTAGTAATACTCATGGCAATCATGTTTGCGCTTGACGGCGCTGATGGATACATGGCAGTTCGGGAAGAGAGCAGGGGGAAGGTAAGCCTGACCACATACCTTATGGCGGCCGTTGGCAATAAAGATGCAAAGAAGCAGGTGGCTTTTTTCAAGGGAAAGATTTCCAAAAGCTCGCCGCATGGGCCAAGAATGGACATTGCAGGTGACAGAATAGTGGAATATGTCTTTTGGATACTCTTCACTTACTTGAGGGTGTTACCTCTCTTCGTTGTGATTGTAGTGGTGATAAGGCATTCTTTCGTAGATGCGATAATGGGCTCCAAAGGGACGTCGTCGAAGATGAAGAGCAGGTTCTCCAAGGTACTCTTCGCGTCAAATGCAAGCCGGGCGTGGAGCGCCATAAACAAGTTCCTCGCATTTGCATTTCTTGCTCTTTACTATATCTCAGGGTTCCCGCTCTGGATAGGAGATGTTTTTACAGGCGTGCTTGTCGCATATATATTGATCAGAGGTGCTGCAGAGATCTCAGAGAACCTGTGAAGGATATGCTTGCATTTATAATATTTTATCGGTGAAGTTAATAGATGAAGCCTGAAATAAGCGTTATAATCCCTGCGTTGAACGAGGAGGCTTATATACGGCATCCGCTAGCAGGCCTCAAAAGACAATCGTTCAAAAGCTTTGAGACGATAGTAGTAGACAGCATGAGCGACGACAGGACAGCGGAGATTGCAAGGAAGCGCGCGAGGATTATAACAGACAAAAGAATGGGAATCTCGAGCGCCAGGAACAGAGGCGCAAAAGCAGCAAATGGAGAGATACTTGTATTTATAGATGCGGACACCAAGCCTACTGCAGGCCTTCTTAAGGAATACTGCAGGATTTTCAAGGATGAAGAGACAGTTGCAGCAAGCGGACCCATACTGCCGCTTGAGAACACTAATATTTGGGTCAAGGCAGGCTACCTGATAGTTTCAAATTTCTTCGTGAGGGCAACGATAGCGCTAGGAATGCCGTCGCTCGTAGGGTCGAACTTCGCGGTGAGAAAGAGCGCGTTCAAGAAAGTTGGCGGGTTCAACCCTAAGCTGCGAACATATGAGGACTGGGATCTCTCCCTCAGGCTGAGCAGGCTTGGAAAAATAACTTACGATAAGAAGGCCGTGGTGCATACAAGCGCCAGGCGCGTTTTAGAGTGGGGCATCTTCGGATACTTCAGATACCACACTGGAAACATGGTGAGGTACAATCTCTTCAAGAAGCCCAAGTCAAACTACGATCCTATAAGGTGACATCAGCGGAGTAGGATAAGCAGCGCCATTACGCCTATGGTATTGATTGCGATATGCGCTATTACGCTTGGATAAAGGGAATCCGTTTCTCTAAATACATATCCTGCCATCATGCCGAAGGCGAATGCGGCTATGACTTCTATTCCATAGGTAGAATTGTATCCGATGTGTCCTGCTGCAAAAAGCAGCGAGCTTATTATTATGCCCAGGCCTAACGGAAGGAATCTAAGGTTTTTAATCATAAATCCCCGAAACATGACCTCTTCATTGATCGGCTCTATTAACGCCGCAAAGATAAGGAACCATATGGGAGCCCCTGCAAAAACTATGTTCGTATTCGTATTTATCTGCGTGTTGAGTAACTCTCCTGCTATCTCAGCTGCAACGCTAAGCAAAATCAATGCAAGAAAGAGCAGCATGGCAACTGCCACGAAGCGTAGCTTCAGGCTGTCTCTGCCGAGGCCTAGGTAATTTATAGATTGATATATGCTGCGGCGTTTGTAGATTGTAAGGTAGAGAAGAGGTGCAAGTAGAAATGAGAATCCAAGGCCTGCAGTTTCATAGAAGAGCAGCTGTCCTTCAGCTGCGCCTGAGAATGCGAAGATGATGTATGAAAGCACTTCCAGAATAATGAAGACCAGTGCATACACAAATATGAAGACAGCAACCGGAGTCAGCTTGCCCAGCCTTGCTGCTATATAGAAAGGTAGTGTTATAACCACTGCGGCAGTTAACACTCCCGCATAACCAATAGCCGAGCTAGGGAGATAAAGGTACTCGAGCAGTGCGAGCACTGCGATGAATGCTATGGCGAATGCGATAAATGAAACTCTCCTGTGCGCATCCCTGCCTTTCTTCTGCCTGGCAGTTATACTATCACTTCTTCTTCCACTCAGTATACCTGCACTTGCCGCATGCGAATCTGTCGCTATGGCTTGCCATGCGCACGCCGCATTTGGGGCAGAATTTCTCTGGTTCTTTGTAAGCCTTTGCCTTTCCTTTCTTCTCCTTCTTTTCAGCTGCCATCATTATCAACCTCCTTTGGCGCTTGCTTTCTTCTCAGCTGCTTTCCTTTCCTTCTTTTTCCTGTAGACTGCCGCCATTGCCTCTGTGCTTTCGTAAGAGTGCATTAGAGCAACGCTTGACTGCTGTCCGAATAGCTGATCTATCCTCACTACCACAGTTGCATCAGGGTTTAGGCCAAGCTTCTTGCAGGCGCTCTCCTTTATTTCGTCCCTCTGCGGCGTCTTGCCTGAGTATGTGATCTCTATGGAGATCTCTCTCCTTCCTAGCATCTTGTTATTCTTGTCTTCTTTTACGCTTATCATCATTATTCTCCACCCAGTATTCTAGATATAGATTTGTTTTCTCCGTACGACAGAAGCTCCACTTCTATGCCAGATCTGAGGTTCTTGAATTCCTCAGGGAGCTTTATGTCATATGTTTCATAAGTTTCCATGTCCATCAGCTGCGCAGTTCCTCCAGATACAGAGACTACTTGTGCGCGCTTCTTATTTATTATAGGCACCTCAATATCTCCATCGCTTGGTTTTAACAATGTCCTCTTCTGGCCGTCAAATATGCCAACTGCAGTTACCCTCATTTTTGCAGATCCATGCTTGCCAGGTGCAGATGTCTCTATTTCTACAACCTTGCATGGTATTCCGTCTATTAAGAGGAACCTGCCTACCTTTATGTCCCTCATTGACGCGTATGTTATATCATCAGCCATTAATAATCGCCACTTGCTCTGGGCCTCTCTGCTATAGCAGATTCACCTTTATACCGCAGTTCATGTTTATATGCCTTTCTGAACTCGAAGAAAAGGCTTGCTGACATAATGGCAAATGTTATATAATTAAAGCTTAATTGATTTACGTGATTGCTTGAAACCAGGAGCAGCGAAGCTGGAGAGCCTAGTAAACAGCCACGAAGGCGAAGCAGTAGAAGCTCTATCAAAAATGATATCTATAAAGGCAGTCTCTCCTTATGCAGGGGGACCCGGTGAAAAGGAGAGGGCAGATTTCCTGCAAGAACTGCTTGATTTGTGGGGATTGAAACCCCAAAGGTTTGATTATGCTGATGACTCCGGGATAGTAAGATCAAATGTAGTTGCAAAATTTGGATCTGAAAAGAGAACTCTTTGGATAGTTGCGCATATAGATACGGTATCGGAAGGAGATTTATCGTTGTGGAAAACGGATCCATACATTGCGCATGTAGAAAACGGGAGGGTATATGGGAGAGGCAGCAGCGATGATGGCCAAGAAGTAGTGGCAGGAATGTATGCGCTAAGAGTCGTAAAGGAATCGGGGCTGGAATTGAGATACAATATTGGGATAGCATTGGTGGCAGATGAAGAAGTTGGAAGCAGATTCGGAATAATAAAGCTTTTAGAAGAAGGCATCTTTGCGGAGAATGATTTATTCATAGTCCCGGACAGCGGCAGCAAGGATGGCAGCGAAATTGAAGTTGCAGAGAAGGGAATATTGTGGCTTAAGATCACTGTAAGAGGGAAACAGGTGCATGCAAGCACTCCGCAACTTGGGATAAATGCATTTAGAGAATCTGCAAAGCTTGTATCTATGATTGATGGAAGCCTGCATCTGAAGTACGGGGCCAGGGATGCGAAATTTGACCCAGAAATCTCAACTTTTGAAATGACAAGGCATGAGAAGAATGTAGACAGCATCAACATAGTGCCTGGCAAAGAAACATTCTACATGGATTGCCGGATACTTCCGGGGTACAGGGTGGAGGATGTACTAAATGATGTTAAAAATGTAGCAGCAGCGGCTGCGGCCAAAGGTATTGCAATAGATGTCGAACCAGTCAGCATTGTTGAGCCTTCGGAGACTAGAGAAAATGCAGAAGTAGTGGAGGAACTCTCAGCGGCGATACGCGACATCGCAAAGGTAGAGCCTAGGCTAATAGGGATAGGCGGAGGAACATGCGCAGCTTATCTCAGGCAGAAAGGAATGGACGCGGCAGTCTGGACAACAGAAGATCCAGTTGCACATCAACCTAATGAATACGCAGTTATAAGCAATATGATGAAAGATGCGCTTACATTTGCATACATGTGTGTTAGATGAAGCAGCATGGGAATAGGCACGTAGAGCATGGAAAGATTCTAGGAGTACTCAAGCTGACTAGGATAGAGCATAGCGTAATGTTAGTTATTGCAGTTATTGCAGCAGAGCTAATATCTGCAGGCAATGTAGCCAGCATGCCTGGCATTCAGATCATTGCGCTCAGCCTGATAACGCCAATCTTCATCAGCATGGCATCATTTGCAATAAATGATTATTTTGACATAGAAGTAGACAGAGCCAATGGAAAAGACAGGCCGCTAGTCAACGGTACGCTTAAGCCCCACGATGCCCTCTATGTCACTGCAGTCTCTCTTGCAATAGGCATTGCAGCAAGCGCCCTGATAAACGCTTACACATTCCTTATTGCGGTGACATTCGGAGCCTTGGCAATGCTTTATAGCTACAAGTTGAAGGAAAAGCTCTTCTGGGGCAACGCATATATAGCACTTTCCATGGCCATACCTTTCATATTTGGCAATTATGTAGTAAGCAGCATGATAGGCACTGGCATAGGCCTTGTCGCATTGATGATTTTCATCAGCGGATTGGGAAGGGAGATACACGGGACTATAAGGGACATGAGGGGCGATGCAAAGAGAAAGGCCCATACCATACCTGCAGCGATAGGCAGGAAAGGAGCTGCTTTTATTGCCATGCTTCTGTATTGCATGGCAATTGCGATAAGCATCATTTTATACGCGGCAGTAACACCTTTCATGCACAACGACATCTTCCTGCTTCCAATAACTGCAGTAGACTTGATCCTGCTTTATGTCTCTGTAGGATACCTGGCGAGGAGCGACATGTGGTTTTATGGAATTGCAAGAAACCTTTCGTTAGCTGCAATGGCGATAGCTTTGCTTGCAATACTAATCTCTCCACTCTAGTTCCTTCCTAAGCCTTTCAACATTGGATTTAAGCTCGTCTCTGCTTATCTTCTTTGAGTGCTCTATCATGTCGTATACTGTATCATTGCTGCCTTGATATGCGTCATCCTTGCCTCTAGGTATGTAATGCATGTGAAGGTGCGGTACGCTCATTCCAGAGTGCCTGCCTACCTGCATAGTGAGATCATAGGAATCTGATCTATAGATTTTCGAAACAGCCGGGGCTATCTTCTTGAGCGTATAGAAGATGTCCAGTATCTCCTCTTTGGTTAGAGCGGTGGCATCTGCTACATGCCTCCTTGGTATTATGAGCGAGTGGCCAGGAAGCACAGGCGCAATGTCA
>JAJYXO010000040.1 GCA_021801765.1 Microcaldota archaeon
TCATTGTACCGCAGTCATAATTAAGATATCCGTCAAATTTTATCGGGAAGGATGAGTATCCATAGAAATCCAGCATCTTGAGTATCGAAGAAGTGACTACTCCCTTCCCAAGCCCGCTCATCAGGGATCCTAATATCACAATGTACTTGGTCTGCATGTCCATTATTTCAGATCGAAGCCTATAAATCCTTAATGGGAAATTCCGCTACCGCGCTGTCACTTTTCATGCACAAGTATAATATATGCAGCATGTCTAGAAAAATAAGAGGATAAAATGCCAGTCGAGATGATGAAGGCAGTGAGGATACACGAATACGGCAGCTCCAGCGTACTGAAATATGAAGATGCCGAAGTCCCGGACATAGCCAATGACGAAATGCTGATAAAGGCAGAATATGCAAGTGTCAATCCTGTTGATTGGAAAATACGTGAAGGCTACATGAAGGAAAGGCTGCACCTAAAGATGCCTTCAGTACTGGGTATTGATCTTGCAGGAAGAGTTGCCCGCTTCGGAAGCGAGGTTACGGGTTTCTCTCTAGGAGAAAGAGTTGTATGCAGGGCAGATGTGGAACGCGGCGGGAGCTACGCAGAGTATGTAGCAGTAAAATATGGTAAAGTAGCCAAAGTGCCTGAAGGCGTGCGCCTGGCAGATGCCGCAGCTCTGCCAGTTGCATGCGGCACAGCATGGTCTGCGCTCTTCGAATCAGCAGAACTACGCGAAGGCGAGAGAGTACTCATAATGGGCGCCTCGGGAGGTGTTGGCACTTTCGCAGTGCAACTGGCCAAAAATGTAGGTGCATATGTTGCTGCTACAACGTCATCACGCAACGTCGACCTTGTCAAATCCCTCGGCGCCGACCAGGTTATCGATTATACTTCTGAAGATGTAGGAAAGAGCGCCAGAGAGATGGATATAGTGCTTGATACGGTCGGAGGAACGGCATTATCTGCAGCTTTTTCTACTCTCCGCAGCGGAGGCAGGCTCGTAAGCATAGCCGCAAATCCAGATGCAAAGATGGCTGAGGAGCGAGGCATAATCATAAAGCCAGTAAATGTCAATACTGACGGAAAGAGGCTCGCAGAGCTGCTTGCAAAAGTCGCATCTGGAGAACTGAGGGTATTGACTGAAAGGCAGTTCTCCCTTTCGGAAGTTGCTGCAGCTCACGAGCTGAGCCAGAGCGGCAAGGTCCGTGGAAAGATAATAATAAAGATACATTAGTATCCAGAAGCCTTTTATAAATGCGAGTATTCGTATAGTTTGATTTGATGGCAGAAGATGTTACCTTTTTGGATCTCGCAGCGCTCATCAAGATAGGCTCAGGCGCTCAGTTGGAAAGACTGGGAAGCGCGCTTAATTCAAGCATCTTCGACGCATCAAACATCGCAGGCGCGCTGAAGCAGAAAGGCCTGATAGAATTCACCGCCAATTACCCCGGCCCTAACAACATAATAGTTACAGAAGCAGGGAAGGCACTAGTTGCAGAGGCAGATTCCAGAAGCGCTGAGGCATTTGACAGGCTTGACGAAACAATACTCTCCCAACTATCCGGAGGAAAGAGGCTGCCGATAGAACTGCAGAATACCCTGGGTATAAGGTCAAAGGATCTGGCTATGCGCCTCTATAAGCTTTTCAAACAGGGATATATGTCTTACGAGATTAAGAACGGCAACGTGGAGATACTGCTTACTGAAAAAGGGTTTCTCAGCACCAAGGCTGCAGACGTGCAGGCATACCAGCAAAGCAGCCAGCAGCTTTCTGAGCAAGCCAATGCGCCAACCCAGCAGGCAACTCCAATGGAAACTGAGATTCCAAGTAGATCCAGGAAGCATGTAAGGCGCACCATATTTGCCGTAGCTGCGATAGCGGTGATAATAATAGCGATAGCTGTAATGGAGCATTTCGGTTTAATACAGAGAATATGATCACATGTTGGTAGAATATTTCAAAGCAAAATCCATTTTAGACAAGTATGGAATACATAGTGTGGAGAGCAAATATGTGGATAGCGCAGAATCTGCAGTCTCTTTCTCAAACAGCAGGAAGGTAGCCCTCAAAGTTCTTAGCGACAAAGCACTGCATAAGTCCAAGGAAGGGCTCGTAAAAACCTCCCTATCCGGCAGGAGCGAGATAGCATCAGCATTCAATGAGCTTAAAGCAAAAGCTGATAGGCTAAAGCTAAAGCCATATAAGATAATAGCCCAGGCAATGGCTGAAAATGGCATAGAGATAATAATAGGAGGGAGGGAGGATGCGCAGTTTGGCAAGGTGATACTACTTGGCCTCGGGGGAATATACGTTGAGGCATTTGGCGACGTCTCTATGAGGGTCTGCCCTATAAGCAGATACGATGCCATGGAGATGGTAAGCGAACTAAAATCCAGGAAGGTTATAACCTACAACGGAGCATCGCTTAAGATGCTTATAGAACTGCTAATGGCAGTATCCAAGATGCTTTCAGACGAAGAGATAAAGGAGCTTGACCTGAACCCTGTCATAATGAGGATGCAGGGTTATGACGCTGTAGATCTGAGGATGCTAAAATGAGAATAGAATCTATGGTAAAGCCGAGGAGCGTAGCTATAATAGGCGCATCGAGAGATCCTGAGAAGGTAGGCCATATTATACTGCAGAACTACCTCAATGCTGGTTACTCAGGTAAGCTTTATCCGGTCAACAAAGAAGCAGATTCTATACTCGGAATAAAGGCTTACCCTGACATCTCAAAGATAAAGGAGAAGGTAGACCTGGCAGTAATAGCGATACCTGCGAAGCTTGTGCCAGGAGTCATGGAGGAATGCGGGAAGGCAGGGGTAAAGAGCGTTATAGTCGTAAGCGGCGGATTTGCAGAAGTAGGCGAAACCGAGCTGCAGAATAAACTCGCATCAATAGCAATCAAGTATGGAATGCCAACACTTGGCCCTAACTGCCTGGGCGTAATGGACCCGAGGTCTAGAGTTGATACCCTCTTTTTGCCTACTTACAAGCTCAGCAGGCCGCAGATTGGCGGCGTGAGCTTCATGGCGCAGAGCGGCGCAGTAGGCAGCACAGTGCTGGACATGATATCCGGAGAAGGCTTCGGCCTCTCAAAGTTCTTCTCTTATGGAAACGCAGCGCATGTAGACGAGGTGGACATACTCAGATATCTCGCCGAGGACAACGATACAAAAGTCATAGTGATGTACCTCGAGGGAATCAAGCGCGGAAAGGAATTCCTAAAAGCAGCGAGGGAGACCACGAATAAGAAGCCAGTAATAGTGTTAAAGGCAGGAAGGACAAGCGCAGGCATGGCAGCAGCGCATTCCCATACTGCAGCGCTGGCCGGAGATTACCAGGTGCACGAGGCGGCATTCAGGCAGTCGGGGATGACTGTCGCCAATGACTTGAGTGAACTGCTCAATTATGCAAAAATATTCGAGACAGAGCCAGCGCCGCGCGGCGGAAACGTTGCAATAATAACGAATGGCGGCGGAATGGGAGTCCTAACGACAGATGCGATAGCTTCTTCGAAAAGGCTGAAGCTAGCCTCTTTCAGCGATAAGACTAAGGCATCGCTGAGGAAGACAATGCCTTCCCTTGTAAACATAAGGAACCCGCTGGATCTCGCCGGCGATGCCGATGGCAAGAGATATTCTGATGCAATGGATGCAATAAAGGATGATGAAAATATCGACATGCTAATAGTAATAACCCTATTCCAGACACCTGGCGCAGATTCTACAGTTGCGTCTTCTATTATAAGGATAAAGGAATCGTTTGGCAAACCTCTTATCGCACTCTGCGCAGGCGCATCATATACGCAGATGCACAAGATAATGATGGAGAGCGCAGGGGTGCCTGTTTATGATTCCCCTTCAGCAGCCGCTGCGTCTCTTGAAGCAACGCTTAAGTACTCGATGTTCAAGAAGCAGATGCCAGACGAGCTCTAATTTTGTAATGCCTAATCAGGTTAGCAGGGCTTCGATGGCTTTCGATACCACCTTCTCCTTTCCTTCTTCTGAATCCAGAATCTCAAGAAGCTCAACGGGATCAATACTCATCTGATATCCCTTCTCCTTCAGCCTAGAAAGGAAGATCTTCATGCCTAACTCCTTTATAGATACCTCCCCGAGCCTCTCCTCCCTTATCTCCTCCGCTATTGCTTCAGCTTCTACATTCTTGATTCCAGACTTAGATATCTCCACAGCAGCGCCTCCTGCCTCTGGAGTCCTTATGCTGGCCTGCACCAACCTGTCTTTAGCTTCTCCTGCAAGTGCAACCCTGACAACAGGCCTCTCAAACTTGCCTGCAGCATCTGCGACTGCGCGCTCTATCTCACCGTTTATCTTACCTGCATCCTTTCCGCTTACATCTATGCTTATGTTAACGAACTTCCTAGATCCAATGCCTAAGAATGAATAGCTCCTAGATTCGGTATCGTAAATAAAGAATCCCTTCTCTTCCTGCTCACCTTCCTTAAGCTGGGTTAGCACTGTGCTTCCAGGTATCAGAAGATCCTTTCCATGGCATTTCCCTTCGTATCTGCTGTGGATATGCCCGCATACGTAGAGATCAAAGCCTATGGGAAGCTCTTCAATATGTATAAAATCGCTACTGAATGGAAGCGTTTCGTAAATAGACTGATGGAAGAAAAAGATGTTAAAAGCCCCTTCCACAGGCCTAGGGTTCAATGCTTTTATAGTCTCTCTGAACCTTTCTTCTGCAACACCTCCTATTCCGTAGACACATACTTTCTCATCTCCTTTCTCTATAACTGCCATCGCCTTATTTGCATTCACTAGCAGGCCACTAAGGCTCAGAAGGTCCACTGCGTCAATCTCCCCATCTGCCCTTCTCTCATGCGTACCAGGTATTGCAACTATCGGTCTATCAGTATACTTCTCCCTTCCCTCAAGTTTTATTACCCTGGCCTTGAATGCAGCGCCAGATATCCTCTTGAAGGCAATCATTCCCTCTGCTATTACATCAGGTTTCGGATGCCTGTAATCAAAGATATCTCCTGGTATTAGTATAGCGTCTGCCTCTTTAGCTGCCATCTCAAGCGCTGTGCCTGCCTGGCTGAAAGCATCTTCCCTGAATCTTTCATACCCTATGTGAAGGTCAGACAGTATAGCTATTCTCATTCCTACCTCCAATGTAGATTCTCAGAAAAGATATATAGCCAGTGTGGAAGCTTCTGCTACCCTTGCGCTCTTTGATCCTGAAGATAGCTATCACGGCGAGTATATTCGAAAGGCCGCCCAAAATCATTATAAACTTTTACAATGATGTTAGCGTGTCAAGGTGTATTGTTGCACACCGCATCGCACTGCAGGTACTCAGAATCAAGCAAGATGCAACAGCCTGCAGCAGAAGATCCCGGGCCTTTGGGTAAAAGGCATGATAGAAAATCGCAGAGTGCGATGGAGTACCTGATGACCTACGGCTGGTCTATACTCATAATTGCAGTTGTCCTAGGCGCCCTTGCCTATCTCGGAGTCTTCAATCCTCTTTATTTCGCTCCGAAGGCTAACTCCGGAAGCTGCCAGGCATTCAGGCCTAACGGCGCCGGAACCTCATACGATATAAATCTCTTAGGAGTCTGCAACGGGGAGATCCCGCAGTATACTACAGAGTTTATAGGAACTGGTGATACAAGTGATATAGTAACTAATCTGTACTTTCCTTCTTCTAATACCATGAGCTTTTCTGCTTTTGCATGGATAAAACCTGCGTCCAGTACACCTAACTGTGGATATTGCGGAATAATAGATGCAGACAATGGTAGAAATGGATGGGGTCTGACATATTGGAGTGGTGGGCCTATGGATTTCTGGATACTTGGCCAAGGTTATACGCAAGATATGGAATTTGGAAGCGAGCCAAGGAATACGTGGACTTTTGTAGGTATAACTGATTCCTGCAACAATGGTGTGTGCTATGCGAATGGCTACATAAACGGTGTTGATGTAGATCCGAATGTAGAGCGCGCTCCCGTATTGGAGCCAATACCATTTGGAATAACTATAGGTCAGTCCAGAGAATCGGCAGGCTTTAACTTTAACGGTTTGATTGCAAATGTGCAAATTTATAACACTTCGCTTTCAGCAAACGAGGTTCAAGCGCTTTATCAAGAAGGTATCGGCGGAGCGCCGATAGACCTGCATAATCTTGTAGGCTGGTGGCCGCTCAACGGAAACGCAAACGACTACTCTGGAAATGGAAACAACGGGGTTCCTGCAAACGTAGTCTATACTAGCAGCTGGATAAGCAGCTACAACCCTCCGTGATTTTATGAATCATAAATCCCAGTCAGCAATGGAGTACCTGATGACCTACGGATGGTCTATACTCATAATTGCAGTTGTCCTAGGCGCCCTCGCCTATCTTGGAGTCTTCAATCCTCTTTACTTTGCTCCAAAGGCTAACTCCGGAAGCTGCCAGGCATTCAGGCCAAATGGTGCCGGAACTTCATATGACATAAACCTTCTTGGAGCCTGCAACGGAGAGATACCGCAGTATGTGGCAAATTTTCAAAATCAACAGTTAGCAAACGTATACTCTAATAACCCCTTTGGCTTTCCTTCAGGCAATGTTTTCACAATTGTAGCATGGATATACCCTAAGACCTATGGATTCCAGGGAATCTTCTCATTTGGTT
Source organism: Microcaldota archaeon (assembly GCA_021801765.1). Taxonomy (GTDB): domain Archaea; phylum Micrarchaeota; class Micrarchaeia; order Micrarchaeales; family CABMGC01; genus JAJZIU01. The sequence goes on from JAJYXO010000040.1 coordinate 6,639, forward strand.
CTGGATGCAATTATAACACTGCTACTTTGCTGTTGTGGAATGGTTACCTAGATTACGACGGTTGCGGGAACAACAAAGGATCTAACTTATTAGCCCCATTGAATAGTTGGAATTTCGTAGCCATGAGCCTTAGTGGTAATTCTGTAATGTTTTATTTAGGCGGCAGCAACGAAGGACCCTATACGCTTCCATATACTCCAGATATAGCTCCTCAGAGTATGTATATAGGGTATGACATGGAAGATCCATTCTCCGGTTATTATATGTTCAACGGCCTGATCGCAGACGTTCAACTCTATAATTCTTCATTGGGACAGAACAGCATAACTGCCCTTTATCAGGAAGGTATCGGAGGAGCGCCGATAGACCTGCATAATCTTGTAGGCTGGTGGCCGCTCAACGGAAACGCAAACGACTACTCTGGAAATGGAAACAACGGGGTTCCTGCAAACGTAGTCTATACTAGCAGCTGGATAAGCAGCTACAACCCTCCGTGATTTTATGAATCATAAATCCCAGTCAGCAATGGAGTACCTGATGACCTACGGCTGGTCTATACTCATAATTGCAGTTGTCCTAGGCGCCCTCGCCTATCTCGGAGTCTTCAATCCTCTCTACTTCGCCCCTAAGGCTAACTCCGGAAGCTGCCAGGTCTTCAGGCCTAATGGCGCGGGGACCTCATACGATATAAATCTCCTAGGAGTCTGCAACGGGGAGATACCGCAGTATGTAGCATCATTTGTAGGAGGTAATTCAATATCCGGCTCTGGAAGCGGCGTGGAGATGAGTAACCCCATGGCAGTTAACACTGCAAATGTTGGCTACACCGTGAGTGCATGGGTATATGTGTCGGACGCTAACTCCAATAATGCGAGGACGATATTCAAGGGCGTAGAAGATGCTTATTCGTACTTCGGGCTTTCCATTAACCCCTCAGGGATCTGCGCTTGGCATGATGGCATATGCGGATTCACAGGGGCAGAGGTTGCCAACTATAAATGGTATAACATTGTTGGCACGTGGCCTGCAGGTTATGGGATCTCATACATATATATTGATGGGTCTTACGCGGGGCAGACTTCGGCTGGCGGAAACGCCATCATTGATTCGCAGCCGGAGATTGGAAGCATCAGCGATGTGAATAACTACAATACCTCATTTCAGGGCTACATGTCAAACATACAGATTTACAATACATCTTTCGGACAGAATTCGATAATGGCACTATACCAGGAAGGTATCGGCGGCGCACCGATAGATTTGCAGAACCTTGTAGGCTGGTGGCCGCTGAACGGAAATGCAAACGACTACTCCGGAAATGGCAACAACGGAGTCCCCACAAACGTAGTCTATACGAGCAGCTGGATAAGCAGCTACAACCCTCCGTGATTTTATGAATCATAAATCCCAGTCAGCAATGGAGTACCTGATGACCTACGGCTGGTCGATACTCGTTGTGGCGGTTGTCCTCGGCGCCCTCGCCTACCTCGGAGTCTTCAACCCTCTTTACTTCGCCCCAAAGGCTAACCCCGGAAACTGCCAGGTCTTCAGGCCAAACGGCGCCGGAACTTCATATGACATAAACCTTCTTGGAGTCTGCAATGGGGAGATACCTGAATTTGTTGCAGAGTTCAACGGAAACGGAGCAGGCATAGCATATAGTAGCAACACATATATAACGTCAGTAGTCCCTGCAGTAGAAAATGCAAATGTATTTACAGTTACCATGTGGGTTTATGTTCCAAACAATCCACAGGGCAATATGCCATTTTTCGGAGAAGGATCTTATCAAGCGTTGGAACTATTTAGAGGTGGAGTAGGATCCGCAGTAGACCAGATTGGCTTGCACAGGTGTAATGGAGCAGATACATGGGAAAGTGCAATTCCAGTAATATCATTGAACCAATGGCATTTCATTGCTGTATCTGTAAACCAACCTAACTATTTATTTCAGATAGACAGCGCAAACAGCATAGTGACTAATACAAATTCATGGAGTAACAACGATCTTGTAGTAATGGGCACGCAGACAACCCAGTGTGATGGTTCTGTATTCGTAGGCGACATATCGAATGTCCAGATATACAACGCCTCCTTAGATCAGAACAGCATAACTGCGCTTTATCAGGAAGGTATCGGCGGCGCACCGATAGATTTGCAGAACCTTGTAGGCTGGTGGCCGCTGAACGGAAACGCAAACGACTACTCTGGAAATGGAAACAACGGGGTTCCTACAAACGTAGTCTATACAAGCAGCTGGATAAGCAGCTACAACCCTCCGTGATTTTATGAATCAGAAATATTGTATTGAATGAATCCTAATTCTTCGGCTGTAATCTATTTATTGGCGCCAGCTAATTGCCAACGTCGATACAGTCAAAGTTTTTGGAGGCATCTATCCTCCGAAAATAAGCCCGAGCCCCTGCTCGCTCTCGTTCCTCTCCTCTTCTATTGTAGCAACTATCTTCGATTCGAGTCCAGGCTCAGCGCGCTTGATCTCAGGCAGCGCTTTCTTCAGCTTCTTCTCCGCCTTTACTAAAAATTCCTCAGTCGCATTTACGTAAAGATAGCTGGAATCCCTCTCAAGCCCTAGAGAGATGCCATCCTTGAGCAGGTAATCCTGCCTTGCAAATATGACATTAGCTTCCTCGTCCTTCCTTATCTTCTCGAGCTCAGCTTCTCCTAGGCTCTTGTCCAGATAAGGGTCGTATTCGAGCAGTTTCTTCAAAGCTGTAACGTCCTTTGAGCTGCAGATATAGACTCTAGCAGGCATCTGATTACCTTAGGAGTTTTGCATTGATGCTGCCTTCTCTTCCAGGTCTGTTCGTAACCGCCGCCTTTCCAAGATCCGTCTCTATCACCGTGCCCTTCGTGATGATCTTTAGCCTTGCGAAGTTCCTGTTGTCCCTCGATTCCAGTATGGATTTTATCTTCGCCTTCTTGTATCCTTCAGGCGTTGAGACATTGGCATATGCAGCATACTTCAGCCTGTTTGACACATTTGCGCCTCTTCCTCTTGCTGCCTTCGAAGCGTTCTCCTCTCCGAGTTTTGTGGCAGAAAAGTAGCCTCCCATCTCATACCTCTTCTTGTCCCTTGATTTCTTCTTTATCTTTCCATTCCCTCCATTCTTCCTGCTAGATCTTCCGTGGAACTGGGAACCAAACTGACTCATCTAACCACTACTAAATGTTTAAGAATATTGGATAAGAAAGGATATATTACTTGTGGTATAGTGCAATTCAAGGAGCCTATCGCATACGTTTGCAGCTATCATGGAGATATCGGAGAGTTGGTATCGCGTGCGTATGCCATTTCAAATACTGATAAATTTGTTATCCCTATCAGGTACGATGCCCGTCTTATCGCCAGGCTCCTTCCTGCATACCTCAACGCAAGGGCAAGATGGGAAGAAGGCAGCGGAAGGGTTTCAAAGATATGGTTGGAGATGATGATGCTGGCATGCATGACCGGTAGGATAGAGGAGGCGCTTCGCGATTGCGGCGCAAGAAAAGGCAGGTTCATAGCTTTTGCTACGGACCTTAAAACCCTGCGTTTATTCTTGAGATCCTCAGGTGCAAAGCTGCAGGTAAAATGCAGATTAAGGATCGACTATGCCACTGCAACTGCAGTTGCCCTCTCCAATCTGCCTAAAGACTGAAATATGCGATGGCGTATCCGAGCAGAAAGCTTGCAGCCGCAGTAAGAATCCACGTCGAGAGTATAGTGGCAGCTGGCTTTACTCTCATAAGCCTGTTTCTATAGCTCAGCCCTACGCCATAGACTCCCGCGGTAAATGTTTGCGTATTGGATAGCGGTATTCCGAAGAGAGTGGCAACCTCCACGAGTATTATGGATGATGCCTGGGAGACCAGGGCATTTGCGTATCTGAGCGGTATTATCTCCTGCCCTACGCGCTTAAGCTCTCCTGCCCCGAGCGCAAAGCATCCTATGATTATAGCTGCAACTGCAAGCGCATCTGCATACAGCACATTGCCCATTGTGGCTGCTACAAGGCCTATTGTGTTTGCACCCAGAGTGAAAGCTGCAAAGAAAGACGCAGCTACAAGCGCTGCGCGTATGCCTGCCAGAGAGCTCCAGATCCTCTTCCTGAAAAGCATGTTTGGCATGACCTCCATGGAGACAAAAGCAGCAAGAAGGGAGATTGTTGCAGCTGCTATCCAAAACTCAATTACAAAAGCCATATATCCTGCGTTAAAGTGCTCTCCATATGCGATGTCTGACCCGAGTATTGCCATGGTCAGCGTTATGGAAAGCGACTGCGGCACACGCATCAGATGCGCCGCAGCAAAGATTATTATTGAGGTTCCTAGGGCGATGAGCACAGGTAAACCTGGGCCAAGCGGCGCAAGCAGGCTGAATCCTGACTTCAGCATGTATCCTTGTGCGAAAAGCCCAATAATATATCCAAGTGCTGCAATAGCTATGCCAATCCGCCTGCCAACTACCCTGCCTGATATTATTGCCCCGCTGCACGCGGAAAGGTTATTCCCTGCTACTAGGGCTATAAGCGCGAAAGCAAAAATGTCTATCAGCAGCAATAGCAAGAGATCACGTGATTATAGAGGTCATTATGCTTATGAAGATATCAGATGCATCTTCGCAACTGTCAAGTATGTCATCTGAGAGGTACGCAGCGTCAATGATAAAATAAAAATCCTTGAAACCAGCCTTTGAGGAATACGCGAAATCAAGCATAGCATCCTTTATGACATCCCCGTCGTTCTCCAGCGCCTTTACCCTGTGCCTGAGGCCTTTGAGCTTCCTTATTTCATCTGTCCCATGCATCTTGTGCAGCAGCTTTATCGCAGAGTCTGCCAGCAAGTTCATCTCCTCAAGGCTCCTGCCCATGTAGCTTGCATACTCCCTGCTCTTCAATTCATACCTGAGCAGATGCCTTGAGAGGTTGAAGATGGAGTCAACGATCTCTTCCTCCCTATGCACTAGGGCTATCATGCTGTTTATCAAGTTCGGAGCTATGGCGCCTGAGATTATCAGGTTGGAAAGCGCAAACGATTCGCTGTCTGCCTTGTTGTCTAGGCTCCTTATCGCCTCGCTCCTCTCAGATTTTTTGATGATATCTCCAAGTATCCTGTTAGATTTGAGGGCGATATCTATTATGGCTACGCTCCTGTCTATTATCTTCTTCTCTCCCGCCTCAAATATCCTGCTAATGATCCCCATCCAATTCCCCTTCCAATCCTGCGTTAATCACCCTGTATATAGCTCCAGCCTTCTTCTTTCCTATCTTCCTAACCTCCACAAGATCATCTATCCCTGCGTTGGCTACGCCTCTTATACTTCCAAAATGCCTTATAAGCTCTCCAGCGAGTTTTGTCCCTACGCCAGGCATGGATCCAAGCATAAGCAACTGCCACTGCCGTAGCGAATAGGCTTTCTTTGAGCCAAGTATCCTGGGCTCCCTTTCCTCAATTGTCTGCTCCTTCTCTGCGAACTTGGCTAGCATGTATGCAGTATGCCTTTCATCATCAGAGCGAAGTATCTGTATGTTGAAGTCAGTGTAAAGCCTAAGCGTAGTGCCTATTATCACATTCTCATCAAGGCCAAAACCAGAATTTCCCTCTATTATCAAGATTGGCTTCTGGAACGACCTACTGAACCTCGAAGCCTGCTCAAAGAGCCTCGTGTCAATTATAGACCTCTCAAAATCCTTCTCTGTCTTCCTTTCGACGCACATTCTATCTGATATTATATAATCTCCAACAGGCAGCTGGGCGAAAGTCACTGTTACATTGTTCTCGGCAAGACCCTCTATTATTCCAAGGTTCCTCTCCCTGCTGTCAACTATAATGTGTGTTTCCTGGAACATATACATTCCCGTAATTCTAAACGTTATCACATTCTCTTTATATATCAATATGCAAAATATCCAGTAGGATGCAAGATGGACCTCAACGAAGCAAAGCGGGAGTTCACCGAAGCAGGAAGGATGATGGGCTCATTGAACGCAGCAATGATAGACAAATGGATATCCCACCTTCTTTCTTATCCAAATGCAGCGAAAGCGCTAGAGGCCAATGCGGCAGCTTCAAATGTGGGAATAAAGAACATAACAGCGCCGTACCTGATTGGCGCAATGCTGCTCTCAAAGGTTGGTACTGAAATAAACTATGAGAATCTAAAAAGCCTATTAGACTCCGCTGGAATAAAATCCAACCAAACTGCACTCGAGACGATGAGCAAGATCAAGGACAGTGAATACTACTACCCTATGGACTACCATCTCCCTTTCTACGTGCTTCAGATGGCCAGGCGCAGCCTTGATTTTGATTGGCTCTCCAAAGTAGGCAGTTCTTTTGGAATAAACGTAGAAAAGGAGAAGGCCGAGAGACTGCTTAAGGTGTATTCAGACATAAAGCAAGGAACGATAAAGCATGTTGCATTTGATAATCCTGCTTCAACCGAGGTTGCCAACCTTGTTCATAGTAGCCTTCAAGCCAGGACATCCGCCCTGCTCAACATGCCAAGCAGGATACTGGAGCGTAGCGATGTAAAAGCATCTCTTGACAATGGGGTTGTAATCTACATAGCTGCTGCATCAATACCAGTGATAATGGGAAGGAAGATAGTACGCACGGAGCTGGCAAAGTCTATAGAGTCCCTTGATATGAAACCTGACGACAACTTGCTGAACCTTGTCATGAAGCTGAATATGGACGATACAAACCTTATGTACGTCAGCGCGATGACCATGTTCACATGCGCCGGGAAGAGGGCAACTCCGGAGTCGCTAAATAAGTTAATGCTTGCAATGGGCATCGCATCAGATGTGAACCTTGCAGGATATTTCATAATCCAGTACGGATAGATACCTCGAATGCTGCCTACTTCAGGTTGTTGACCTTTGCAGCTATTATAAAATCGTTTTCTGAGAGGCCTCCTATCGCATGCGTATAAACTGTCAGCTTCACCCTGTTCCAGGAATATAGTAGCATATCCGGATGATGATCTTCCTCTTTTGCTATCTCTGCCACTTTATTTATGAATCTCATCGCCTCGTCAAAATCTTTGAACTTAAATTCCCTAGCTATCTTTATGCCGCCTTCAAGCTTCCATTTCGGAGTTATCTTGAGGTATTCTGCAGCTTTTTTCCTACTGAAAGGCTTGACTCCCCCTTCGCATGGCACACAATGTTTTTTCACAAGATCCATCAAATCCCCTATATCATAAGAACATTTGACCTCCTCTCTACTTCATCCTTTAGTGAGCTTATGAAATCATCCAGTTTGGCATTATGCTTCTGCTTGCCTGACCTGGACCTGACAGTGATCTCTCTGCTCTCCAGCTCCTTTTTCCCAAGCACTATAGAGTACGGTATCTTGCGCGATATCGCATCCCTTATCTTGTAATCCAGGGTCCTGTCGCCTATATCTAGCTCTGTCCTTATGCCTGCCTTGCGCAGTTCTCCATAAACTTCCTTCGCGTACTCGTTCAGGTGTTCTGATATGGTTATAACTTCCACCTGCACCGGCGCAAGCCATGTCGGGAACTTGCCCTGGTAATGCTCTACCAGTATGGCTATGAACCTTTCAAGGCTCCCTAGTATCGCGCGGTGTATTATTGCCGGAGTTTTTTCTGCGCCATCCTCACCGGTATATGTAAGCTCGAACCTAAGAGGCATCTGGTAATCAACCTGTATAGTTGCGCACTGCCAGTTCCTACCCATAGAGTCTATTACGTCAAAATCTATCTTCGGGCCGTAGAATGCTCCGTCCTTCTCCTTTATGCCATACGTTATGCCATTCTTCTCCAGCGCATTTTTCAGTGCGCCTGTTGCTTCCTCCCATAGCTTCTCATCCCCCATGTGGTTATCAGGCATTGTAGAAAGCTTCGCTGCAAATCCCATGCCAAATGCCGTGTATACTTCCTTCACCATCTTCAATACATTGCCTATCTCCTCCTCTAGCTGGTCATTTTTTATGAAGATATGGCCATCATCCTGGGTCATCTCCATTACTCTGAAAAGCCCTGTTAACACTCCTGAGAGCTCTTTTCTGTATAACTTGTCAAATATCGCAGTTCTGAAAGGCAGCTCCCTATAGCTCCATTTCCTGGATTTGTATATTAGTATTGTGGATGGGCAATTCATCGGCTTCAATCCAAGTTCCCCCATATCCGATTCAAAGTAGAACATATTCTCCTTATAATGAGACATATGCCCGCTCACATGCCAGAGTGCAGTGTTTGCTACAATAGGCGTGCCTATCTCCTGATAACCATACGCATCTTCCTTCTCCCTCATGAATCCTATCAGTTCTCTGAATACTCTCATCCCATTGGGATGCCAGTAGACCATCGCAGGCGAAACCTCCTGGAAGCTGTATAAATCGAGCTTCTCTCCGATTGTCCTATGGTCCGTCTCTGGGAGGCCAGCCCAGCTGCTCTTCCTTACTATCGCAGTGTTTATGCTGACAGGCTTTGCTTTGGTATAAGCCTTCTTCGCCTCTCCAGGTCCATAGCTTCTTGATTGCTCTGCGAGAGGATGCGCCTTTATTGATATTTCCAGTTTTTTATTCCAGCCGAACGGAGCTTTCACAGCTTCTATCCCTTCCCTTCCCATTCCGTACATATGGTCTAGCAGCGCCATCGCAATCTTGGGCTCAGCGAGCTCTCTGCTCAGGTGTGCAAATGGATATATCACAAGCCTCTTCCTGGCCAGCTTTCCCATGAATTCCCAGGTATCATTCATAGCCTTTTCTGCAGTCTCCTTGCCATCCCAGCTCTCAACGCAGACCAGTATAACAAGTGCATTGTCTACCGAGACTTTCCCCTTTTCCTTTATCTCTTCGTATAAGCTAGCCTCTGGCCTTATAGGCTCGTACGTTATGTTGTCAACGTCAAATTGGAGTATGCGCACTATCGCACCCTGAATAAGAATATCTCCATTCTGCCTTATATTCCTTTGGTACGAGATTACTTTTTCGACAGTTTCTTCAGGTCTATCTCTACTCTCCTTTCGTTGCTTGGCATGTATGACTCTTCGCCAGGCACACCTCCATCGGTCGCAAACAGCATTGAAACTTTTATTTTGAAGAACCTGAACTCGGCCGCTTCACCATAGTCTTCAGGGGGATATCTCTCTATGGCCCTCGTTTCGGAATCGTTGAAGAACCTCTTTGCATAGAGCTTGATGGCGCTCTCCAGTTCTCCATCCGGAACGAATCTGGCATCTCCCTCCGCCTGCACTCCTTCTGCGCTGCCGATCTTCTGCTTAGAATCAAATATCTCTAATGCTATCTCTGGATTCTCAATTATGTTCTCTGCGTGCCTTGAGTCTATCGCTGAGAGAAAATAAAAATTATAATTTTTGTCATATACGTACGATACCACTGCAGCCCAGATGCCCCCTTTCTTGCTGCTTGTCGCAATCGTCATATAATTGTTCTGCTGTATTATCTTCACAGCTTTTTCTTCGAATGATCTATACCCTGCCATAATCTAATACCTCCCCAATACTTTATATACTTTTTCACTCAGACCAGGTAACCTGTATCGTCCGAATTCCAATTGCCGGAGTAAAATACGTGCAGCCAAAGAGCCTGATCTGCAAGCACGTTAAATACGCATAGGAAAGGAGGCCAGGTTCAAATCTTAAGCACGAGCTTTCCTACTATCTGCTCCATTGGCACAGGGCCGAAGCTTCTGCTGTCAGAACTCATCTGTCTGTTGTCTCCCACAACGTAGCAATCGCCGCCCTCCCTGATCCTCTCCACCCTCTTTATTATCTTCTTGCTGTTTCTAGGATCCTCAAGCACTACAATGTCGCCCTTCCGCACTCTTTTAGGATTCATTCTTACCAGGGCAAAATCGCCATCCATAAGAAATGGCTCCATGCTTCTATCCCGCACCCTGAATATCTTCAAACCAAGTGCCATGCGGCTATACCTTTGGATAGACAATCTCTCTCTTCGTAGGATAGAATGCCGTTACCCTCTTTGTCTCTACTCCCTTTGTCTTCCAGAATATCTCTGCTATCTGCTCCACAGTAGAGAGAAGTTCCTCGGCTGTTTTTACATCAGTAGTCTGCTTTGCCTTCGAAGCAAGTTTCAAACCATTGAAAACCAGCTCGTTCAGCTTAGGATAAGCATCTGCATGTTCTTTCTTGAAGTAATCTCCCCACAATACCCTTAGTTCATGCTTGCATATCTCAGCATGCTGCTCTTTTATCGAAGTCGCCCTTACCAGATTGTGCTGGTATTCCAGCATCTCGGCATCTCCCCCGCCTTTCTTGGACTGCATCTCCTTTATGAGATCCATCATGCGTATCACAGTATGCGCAGCCATCTGGGCAGTGTGCGGGTCGTAGATTCCGCACGGGTAATCGCAATGCGCATATACTTCATCAAAATGTGCAATCTTATCCAATCTTTCAAGAAGCCTATTGGCCAAGTTCCATGTCATGTTCACACCGCTCTATTACAAGCATAAAACAATTAAATAAGCTAATATCTCACACTTGTAGCAAAGTGAACACATGCGGTTTCCATAGCTGGCATTTCAAGGCTGCGAATATCCGTTGTACCAGTTGGTAGTGAAGAGAACGTTCACAGGGGTTCCATCGTTTCCGTTTCCAGAGTAGTCGTTCGCGTTTCCGTTCAGCGGCCACCATCCTGCAAGGTTCTGCAGGTCTATCGGCGCTCCACCTATGCCTTCGGCATATAGCGCTTCTATATTGTTTGAATCTAATGCTGTGTTGTAGATTTGGACATTTGAGATAAGACCATTGAATGTGCTGCCATCTCCTCCATTAAGCCCATAATTAAATGTGCCAATGCCCAAATAGTTCGTATAACCCGTCGGCAGAGGGTTTGAAGCTACAGAATTGAAAGAATATTGGCTGTTAAGGTAAAAGCCTTCACCCAGTCCATTTATTGTAAGCGCTACGAAACTCCATTTCCCATTCTCTACGTCTAACTGTGAGTCAACTCCGGGACAGCCTGCTCCAGCTGCAAGCAATTGGCTCGTGAGGAATATCCCATATGAATCTCCTCCGCAAGGAGTACTCCCGAAGCTGGTTACTCCGCCACTTCCTACTGAAGGGTCTATCCACACAATTATCGTTATAGGTACATTTGTTGGTATATATTGAGGTCCGTTATCCACAATATAAGATTGACCATTGAACCGTGCCACATACTTCGGCATCTCACCGTTGCAGACTCCAGCAGTGTTTATGTCTGTTGTTGTGTTGGGGCCAAACGGCCTGTATACACTGCATGCCCCTGGCTGTGCCTTAGGGGCATAATCGATAGGGTTGAAAACCCCAAGATA
>JAJYXO010000050.1 GCA_021801765.1 Microcaldota archaeon
GACAAAGGATGATTTGCTAAGGGAGAGAATAACTCCTGCAGGAACAATACCTCTCTACTGGTGCAATAGCATACTCTTCAGTTTCTCCTCCTTGCCTATGACCGATGACATTGTCAAGGACTACCTGCGCGGCAAGATACACTGGCTTGAAGTCCACTTTGCAAAAGTAGACAAATATGTCCCTGTACTTAGCCTCTCCGATGAGGAGTACAAGGCAACAATGAACATACGCATAATAGATACAAGCAACTCGCTGCTTCACAGGGAATTTATAAAATGGCTAAAGTCTACGATCAAAAAGTGATACAATGCCTTACATATGCATACACTGCGGGAAGGAAATGAAGACAATGGAGAAGAATTCCACAAGGTGTCCGTACTGCGGCTACCGCGTGCTTTCAAAGAAAAGGTCTACCCTATCCAAGGAAGTTTCTACTGATTGACTTAATCCCCTGTGGAACTCAGACCACCTGGAGAAGGAGGATATATTTTATTCTTTCCCCTATTTCTATACATTAAGTAGGAACTTGACATAGGGTAAACATTATCCAAAAGGTAACCCCCCGTAAGTTTATTAAATTCTTACAATAATGTTAGCGTGTCAAGGTGTATTGTTGCACACCGCATCGCACTGCAGGTACTCAGAATCAAGCAAGATGCAACAGCCTGCAGCAGAAGATCCTAGGTATTTGTGTAAAAGGCATCATAGAAAATCGCAGAGCGCGATGGAGTACCTGATGACCTACGGCTGGTCGATACTCGTTGTGGCGGTTGTCCTCGGCGCCCTAGCCTATCTGGGGATTTTCAATCCTCTTTACTTTACCCCGAAAGCGAATCCAGGAAGCTGCCAGGTCTTCAGGCCAAACGGCGCCGGAACCTCATACGATATAAATCTCCTAGGAGTCTGCAACGGGGAGATACCTGAATTTGTTGCCTCTTTTAGTACTTCTGATGGGAGCACGGTAAATACAAACACAGGCAAACTGCTTTCTGGCTCAACTGCATTCACGATAAGTTTCTGGGTTAACCCAACAACATTAAGCACATCTCAACTTGGCTTTCTTGACGAAGAATGCTTAATAGGGGTGAAATTTGACCAACCGGATACTATAGAGGTGGATTTTGGATCTAGCTGCTGGACTGTAGGGACACATTCTTCTTTCTCTTCTATAAAGGCCAATCAATGGATATTCGTTGCAACTACATGGAAAAGCGGAAGCAGCGTCATCGATTATGTTGATGGGGTAGGACAACAGGCAGCGGGGCCCACAAGTGCAGTTTTGGGGACTGTAGGTGGAAATTTTGAAATAGGCCAAGCAATCTCAGGCAGCCCTACAACAGCAATGACTGGAGAAATTTCCAATGTTCAAGTATATAATTCCTCCCTTGGTCCTAATACAATAAGTGCAATGTACGCAGAGGGAATCGGCGGAGCCCCAATTGATTTAAAAAACCTCGCTGCGTGGTATCCGCTCAACGGAAACGCAAACGACTACTCTGGAAACGGAAACAATGGGGTTCCTACAAATGTAGTCTATACCAGCAGCTGGATAAGCAATTATAATCCTCCGTGACTTCAGAGTCGAACGTTTTGGAAAGGATTAAAGCCTTTATCGTATTAAAACTTCTCATATGCGGAGTCTATTTCCTGCGCTAGCGGGGATGAGCCAGGTTCGTGGAATTATAAGATTGATAAAGGAAAACAACGGCGAGATACCTATATCGAAGCTTGCCGAAGAGGCCGAAGAGGATGTCGACGATCTTCTGCCCCTCATAGAGGCCTCGAAGCTCCTAGGCTTTATAAAAATGAGCGATTCTTCAATAAAGATAACGGAGCTTGGCGAAAAACTGACTACCAGTAACCCGTATCGCACCATTAAAAAGAGCCTTGCGGAAGTGGAGCCTTTCAAGATGATCATTAAGCTCCTATCCAAAAAAGAAATGACCACTGGAGAGATTGCCGCCTCGCTGGCGTCAAAAGGGATAGTAGTCAATGAGAACCCAGAGCTGAATGAAGAGCTCATCGGCAAGATGCTGCGCGGCTGGGGCATGCGCGTGAAGCTTTTCGAATACGCAGAGGATGGCAGAGTCTGGAAGCTAAAGCAGAAATAATGCTTATTTAGTAAGCACTGAGTATATCTCGTCTATTGTCTTCGTGAACGCTCTGCTTCTCCTGTTCCTCGGATGCTCCATTTTTACCTTCATTATGGCCTTCACATTTGTAGGCCTCCCAGAAAGCACTATTATCTTATCCGAGAGCTGCACTGCCTCTTCTACGTTATGTGTAACCATTATTACAGAATTCACCGGTAGGTTCTCATTCTTGAGCTGGTAGAGTATATCTGACCTAAGCGTATCTGCAGTCAGTTCGTCAAGGGAACTAAAAGGCTCATCCATCAGCAGAACTTTCGGATCTGACGCTAGCGCCCTGGCAATGCCTACTCTCTGTTTCATTCCTCCGCTGAGCATATTCGGATATGAATTCTCAAATCCACTGAGCCCAAGGCTCTCTAATATGGCTTCCGCCCTCTTATCCTTCTCTTCTTCGCTTATGTTAAGCATCGAGAAGCCTATCTTCACATTCTCTATGTTTGTAAGCCATGGGAGCAGTGCGAAATCTTGGAATACAAAGGAGATGCCAAGCGTAGGCCCGTTAACCTCCCTGTCCATAAAGAGTATCTTCCCTTTGCTAGGCCTTATCAGCCCAGCTATTATCCTGAGCAGGGTGCTCTTTCCGCATCCGCTCGGCCCTACAATTGAGATGAATTCGTCCTTATCTGCGTGGAACGAGATATCGTCTATGACCTTCTCCTCCCCAAATGAGAACCCTATACTGTTGACGTCTACTATGTGCATGCGCCCACTGCTCAATTGTAAACTTCTGATGCCTTCTTATATAACCTTCTCCATACAAACGTATTTATTAACAGTATCATGATAACCATGTTCGCAAGTGCAATGACCATTAGCTGAAGATTGCCTTGGGCCAATGACTTGTCCAACATCACCCCCAATCCATTCTTGACCGATGTAAGCAGGGTTGTGCTGCTTCCGCTTACAACCCCGCCGCTTATGCCGCAAGAAGTGAAATACTCTGCTACTATGCTGGCATTCCACTCTGCAGCTACGGCTGTTATCGACCCGGTTAAGAGTCCCGGAATTATCGCCATCAAATATATCTTCCTCCACGCGCTTTTTCCCTTGACTCCATAGATCTTCCGCACCTCGTGTATATTTGGAGGAATGGCTCCTGAAACCCTCATTATGCTGAAGATAAGGTACCACACGCCGCTTAGAAGAAAGATTATGAATGCAACAATCTCACCCTGGTACTCCACTCCGTTGAGCGCCGTAGCAATAAGCGGAAGCAAAATCGTGGCAGGTATAGACGCTATAATCTGGAAAAGCAACTTGTACTTGGACCCCTGCCTCGTTACGAATATCATGTAGACTGAGATGGGTATCGCTATTGCAACTGAGGCAGCAAAGGCAACCCATACTCTGGCCAGCGAAAATGCAAGATTGTACACAACCTCCCACTCATATTTAAGCATATTAGTAGCTACTGCAACAAGAATCAGGGCAACTGCAATCGACGCAACTACAAGCGCCTTCTTATATGCAGAGATGCTGCTCTTCCCCACCTCCCTGCTTTTAAGCAACACTTTTCTCCCTTTGGCTATCTTCTTCACAGCTTCTACCCTGCCTATGCGATTTGGTATCCTCATAAACGTGCGCAGCGGCGCGTATGCCAATGCAGACACTATGCCTGCCCTTTTCTGTTGCCTGGCCCCTTGCCTCTCATACCTGCTTGCATAATCTTCCATAGGTTTGAAGAGCAAGAAGCGCGTCGCTATTACAAAAAGTACAAAGACTGCAATATCAATAAGCGTTGGCAGGTACCCCGCATTGGCGCCTGAGAGCGCCGGACATGCTAACGCAGCCCCTATCCCATGAGCCACAGCGTATCCTTTATTTCCCACAGAAAATATCTCGCTAGTCACAAGGTAAAAGAGCCCTATCGACCACGAAAGCATTGCCTGCTGCACCATGTTCGGCATGCTGGCAGGTATGTATATTTTTTTAATCCGCTGCCACACTCCTATGTCATAGAGCCCCGAGAGCTCATCAAACTCTTTAGGCAGAGTCTTTACGGCCTCGTAAACACCGAAAATTATGTTCCAGAGCATGCCTGTTATGATCAGGAAAACCACGGCAGCATTAATTCCAACAAAAGGCGGCAGGAAGCCTACAAAGAGATATATTACGAATGGAAAGAAGGCAAGTATCGGTATCGTCTGAAAGATATCTACTATAGGCATGATCACCCTCTCTGCTTTTTGTGATCTTCCTGCATAGATGCCGACAAACACGCCAATTAAGATTGATATCCCAAGAGCTATGAGCATCCGTACCCAGGAGAATACGGTATCTGTAACTGCTGTGGCGACCATGCCAAATATACCAGGCAGCATATCGTAAAAGACGCTTGCATATATTATATTACTTTCTATCTTAATTGCCCTTTTGACGCATGAATATCCTGGCAACTCGCCGTCGCAAACAAGTAATATATACTTTATTGTGCAAACTCTCAACGTGAAGTCTGTGCGTGGGAATAAGGGGCTAAAGAAGAAGCATAGTAAATCAGTGAAGGAAAAAGTGCACCTTCTCCACACAACAGGCGCAGAAAGCGACATGGAAGCTGCACTGCTTTCCAGGGCAATGGAAGGGAATTTGGCAGGCGGAACGTTCCTTCCATACGCACTATACTCCTCCACTTCACAGTTGAGGAGAATGGCATACATGCATGGCGTCTCTTCAGGCAGACTCCTCTATCTACGGCATGGAGATTCTGGCGTAGAGCCCATGCTTAGATTTTTGGGAAAATCCGATTTGGGAAACGTGCTCTACAACCCTTCGCATAGTGGGATAATAATCCGCTCAGCAAAGCAGGCAATGCCTAGGACTGATTACAAGAAAAAGATGCATTACACGGAAGCGGGGATAGTCTCCGGATATCTCTCTGCACAGCGTGGTTATAAGATCGATGTGCGTGAGATCGAATGCAGGGAGGAAGGCAAGGGACATTGCCTCTTTGCCATATCCAGAGAAACTAGCATAGCTCCATATTACGATGCGTCAGTAGATAATCCCTTAGAGTCCCTATCATCTGCAATCGCTAGCAAAGTATCGACGAACGCAGGACCTGACTACTGCATGCTGATGCTAATGCCAGTGCTCTCTACCTCTCTTTCACATGAGGCATCGAAGCTGCTCTTCTCTGCATCTGCGAAGGCTGCAGCATCCCACGGGTCCACAGAAGCTGCCATATCTGGCATTGTAAGCCTCTTCGACATGAAGGAAGGGAAGATTATTAAACAAAAAGGGAGAACATCTATCGCAATAAGGTACAAGCAATACAATTCAATCAATGGCTTCGCCGAGATGGGAAACGCCGCTGTTGCAGGCTCCCTGTCAGGTCTGTACGGCAGGGGTGTAAGCATGCGCAGGCGACCTGCAGAGAAGAATGAATACTCTGCGAAGTTCGAAGTGGAGGGTTGAGGGTTGTTCGAATGGGCATAGAGAAACTAGATCCGATACTGAAGTTTATACCAGGCATAAAAAAGCCCGAGCGCCCGCTCTCCTTCAGGGAAAAGCTTAAGTGGACAGGCTTGATAATGATTATATACTTCGCCATGTTTGGCACACCCGCTTTCGGGGTAAACATAAAAGACCTTACGTCCAACCCTTTCCTTACCATACTCAATACGATCTTCGCTGCGAGGATAGGCACGCTGATGACTGTAGGAATAGCGCCGATAGTGCTCTCCAGTATAGTGCTCCAGCTGCTAAGCGGAACAGGCATAATAAACATGGACATGAACAACCCTGAGCAGAAAGGCAGGTTCCAAAGCATACAGAAGCTATCTGCAATTGCAATAGCATTCATAGAAGCTGCTATACTCGCAAGGAGCGTAATATTGATATCGCAGTCGTACTACGCACTTGTAATCCTGCAACTAGCTTTAGGGGCGATAGTGGTAATCTTCCTTGACGAAACTATGGTTAAATGGGGTATAACCTCTGGAATAAACCTCTTTATAGCAGGCGGCATAGCATATTCAATAATAGCAGGCACGCTTACAATATTGATACCGGAAGCTTCCGGTGCGATAGCCGCAGGAGGTGCAGCAGCCCTTTCGCAGGCATTGCTTTACTTCGGCCCTCTATTCTTCACCATCATAATATTCATGGTGAGCATATACGTGCTTGACATGAAGATAGAGCTGCCATTGGTCTTCAGCCAGTTCCGCGGAGTCGGAGGAAGGCTTCCGATACCTCTACTTTACATAAGCGTATTGCCTGTAATACTTGCTACGTCTCTTACAGTAAGCCTTAGCGTCTGGGTGCGCCCGCTTGCCAATGTAGGCGGATCCGCAGGCAACATAGTTCATTTCTTCGCATATTTTACCAATGGCACTTCTTCATCTGGCCTAAGCTCCGGACCTACCTTATCTGGAGGTCTGCTATACTTCATACAGCCTATAGGCTTCCTGCCCTACAGTACTAAATACGGAGGGGTGGGTAATTACAACAGTTATTTCTATATCTTAGCTACGCAAACTGCGCCTCTCTATATGCCATGGGGCGGTGCTCCAATACTGATACCTGAATGGGAGCATTTCATAATCTATACGCTTGTGCTTGTCGGCCTCTGCGTGCTCTTCGGTAAATTCTGGGTTGAGATGGCAGGCATGGGCCCTAAGAATGTGGCGGAGCAGTTGCAAGACATAGGATGGCAGATACCTGGATTTAGAAGGGATCCTCGCACCATAGAGAGCATACTAAACAAATACCTCCCAACTATAACTATACTGGGCAGCATCTTCGTAGGCCTGCTGGCTGCATTCGCATCCCTTACGGGAGCTATAGGAAATGGGATGGGCATACTCCTTACTGCAGGAATAATGTACGCAGTATATCAGCAGCTGGAGCAGGAGCGCATGATAGAAAGCTACCCTACGCTCAACAAACTGCTCTCCTGAATGCAGTGCAAAGCTATTAAGTTTTCAGCGTTTACACTTTTCGCATGCGCGCTCAGTCAGCAATGGAGTACCTGATGACCTACGGATGGTCGATACTCATAATTGCAGTCATCCTCGGCGCCCTCGCCTACCTCGGAGTCTTCAATCCTCTCTACTTTGCTCCAAAGGCTAACCCCGGAAGCTGCCAGGCCTTCAGACCTAACGGTGCAGGGACCTCATATGACATAAACCTCTTAGGGGTCTGCAACGGTGAGTTGCCGCAGTATGTGGCAGAGTTCAACGGGAAGGCAAATGTCGGCATGGAGAGAGCCCCTGCACTAGGCGGCATTAATGGGAATCAAATTACGGTTACAGCGTGGGTTTATATTTCCACATTTAGTTCAGGAACACCAAAAGTACCAATCATAGGGGCATACTGCAATCCGCCTTTTGAACTTAACGTAAATCAAAATGGAGGAAATGAAGTTGATTTTTGGCCCAATGTGAATGGAAATTGGCAGAATGCAGCCACTTCGAGTATCCCACTGAGCACAAGCAGATGGTATTTTATAGGCGGTGAATATAATGGCAGTTATATCTCTGTTTATCTTAATGACGAAAGATGGGATGTGCAAGAAGTAGGGAGTTTGACTGCAGAATCAAGTCCGATAAGCGTAAGTAATATAGGAGGTTGCGGAGGCACGCTTACAGGATATCTTGCGAATATACAGATTTATAATGCATCGCTAGATAGCCCAACTATGAATGCACTTTATCAGGAAGGAATCGGAGGAGCGCCGATAGATTTGCAGAACCTTGTAGGCTGGTGGCCGCTGAACGGAAACGCAAACGACTACTCTGGAAATGGCGACAATGGGGTTCCTACAAACGTGGTCTATACCCGCAGCTGGATAAGTAGTTATAATCAACCGTGACTTTATGAATCAGAAATCCCAGTCCGCGATGGAGTACCTGATGACCTACGGCTGGTCGATACTCATAATTGCAGTCATCCTCGGCGCCCTCGCCTACCTCGGAGTCTTCAATCCTCTTTACTTTGCCCCTAAGGCTAACCCAGGAAGCTGCCAGGTCTTCAGGCCTAACGGCGCCGGAACTTCTTATGACATAAATCTGCTTGGGGTTTGCAACGGGGAGATACCTGAATTTGTTGCTAGTTTCCCAGGCAATCCAGCCAGTAGCCAGATAAATCTCGGGCAGGTAAGTGAGCTTGGAAACTTGAATTCTATAACCATAACATCTTGGATAGATATTCCATATTCACAGTCTTCATCTGAATGGTATGACATTGTAAGCAAAGGTCCTTGGTGCACTGGCACATTCGATACGATAATAATGCAGGGTGGAGAGATATCTGGCGCATCAATAGGCGCATGCAAAGAAGTAGAAATAGGCAGCGGAATAACCTCTGGTAGCGGATGGCATTTTGTAGCGTATGTCGCAAACTCAGCAGGTTTTCAATTTTATGTGGATAACCGAGCGTTGCCTCCTTATCTGATTTCGATAAGCCAGCCGTTTCCAAGTTCAAGCTATAATGTGATTATAGGTGCAGGGAGCTATGGCGCTGCTGGAGTGCAGGACTACAACGGCCTTATCTCAGATGTACAGATATACAACACCTCTCTAGACCAGAACAGCATAACTGCCATTTATCAGGAAGGCATAGGCGGAGCGCCTATAGACCTGCAGAACCTCGTAGGCTGGTGGCCGCTCAACGGAAATGCAAACGACTACTCTGGAAACGGCAACAACGGAGCTTCAACAGGTGTAGCTTATACCAGCAGCTGGATAAGCAGCTATGCGCAACCTTGAACACGACCTTCTGCAAGGGAGGCAGTTGCCGAAGAAGCAGGAACTATACAGGTGGTTTCATGGCGACCAATCATAGCCACCTTGAAAGCCCACACCGCTTGCGGGTGGGAGGATGTCACCTTAGCATGAATTCATCAAGATGCGGTTTTAGCCTCTCTCTTTCCTTCCTGTGGTCTGAGAGGAAGGAGTTTATTTTCCTAGCAAGGTCTGCCTTATGCTCTCCTGCAAGCATGCTTCCATCCTTCTCTGCCTTAAGTATCTTTTCCAACTTTGCGCTGTCTGGTTCGAAAAGAAAGGTGTAATACTGGCAGACTGAACACTTTGACGGATCCCCTCCGTATTTTTTCTGCAGCTCTGCAGTAGCCTGCTGCCCTGTTATCGCCATGTTGATCTTCTTCCTCACTGCCTCCTCACTATCGCTGAGATATATTGCGTTTGCTGGATTGCTAGCTGACATCTTCGGCTCACCTTTCAGCCCAGGCAGGAACTTGCTATGCATTATTGCCGGCTTATAATACCCTAATTTCCCTATCACATCCCGCGCTATTCTGAAGTGCACATCCTGATCTATCCCAAGGGGTATGAGGCACGGCACATTCCTTCCTTCCTCAACAGATTTTATGAAAGTCCCTACTGCCTGCAAGCTGGTATAAAATATCGCGCCTATATTTGTTTCGTTTGTAAATCCGAAGGCGTCTTTTATCATGGAAAAAGTTATGTGCTTCGCAACCCTCACCCCCTGCCTGTATAGCGTGTTTGCATACTGGGTGTCGATAAAGATCTTCGTCTTCTCCTTCTTGAACCCGAGCGCTACTATGCTGAGCGCATCCTCATAAGCGAGCTTATGCACTTCATCAAGGTCTTTTATCTCCTTTTTCGTAAGGAACTTCTCTTCATCCGGTATTTGTATATACACCTCAGCTCCGAACCTCTCCTGCAGCCACTTGGCCATTATAAACGGTATAAGATGCGCTATAGTCATGCTGCCTGAAGGTGCTATGCCTGTATATACGTAAAACTTGTTTCCCTTCTCATATTCTGAGAGAAGCCAGTCAAGGTTTCTGTGAGAGAAGAAGATGCCCCTGTCTAGCATGAAATTCGGCGCGCCTGCAAGTTTCTCCAGTTTTTTCCTGAGCGCATCGCCAATAGGCTCTACTCCAAACTCCCTTATCAGCCTCTCGTAGTCCACACTGCCTTCCACTTCATACGGATTTACATTTGCCATATTAGCACGCTTTGCCTTATCAAGAATATAAGAGGGAGGATATAAATTAATGAAGCCAAGCCAATATTTTGGCGAATGCCTGCAAGCGGTATATGACTTTCTACCATTTACCGATTGCATATATCTGCACATGCCTTGCTTCTCAGGGCTTTTATAAGAAGTCACATTTTTATCTAAAAAGGTATATAAAGCTTACCTTTAAATAGTATCTGATACGCGTGCCCCTACGGGTCAGTGCTTTTTTTGGATAGGTGTATTATTGGTAGATAAGACCATCAACGAGAATGTTCCATTTCATGAGATTATGGGAGAGAAGGAGGCAGCAGAGATGCTAAAGGAAAAAGGGCTTGGAAAGGAGAACCTCCCAAAGGTACACGCTGACGATCCTCAGGCAAAAAGGCTTGGAGCAAAGCCGGGCCATATATTGAAGATAAGCAGGGAAGATAACGACAACAAGTATGAGTACTACAGGCTTGTGGTGGAGTGATTTAATGGAAGGACTTCTCAATGCATACCTTAAGCCATCTGTTCTTGTACAGCACCACATAGATAGTTACAACAGATTCGTAGACACCGGCATGAAAAGGGTCCTTTCAGAGCACAGCCTAATAGAACCCAGCGTTGAAGGCTTCGCGCTAAAGCTGGGAAACATAAGGATAGGCGAGCCTTCTATGATAGAGGCAGACAGCTCTAGAAGAAGCATAACGCCAAATGAGGCAAGGCTCAGGAGTGTTACGTACTCTGCACCTATCTTCATAGAAGTGGTGCCTGTGATAAGGGGCATAGAGAAGATGGGATCCTATGGGGATGTCTTCGTAGGGGAGCTGCCTGTAATGGTCGGCAGCAACATCTGCAACACTCGTACCATGAGCAGAGGACAGCTCATAGAGAACGGCGAGGATCCTGATGATCCTGGCGGATATTTCATAATAAAAGGAGTAGAGCGTGTGCTAATAGGGCTTGAAGACGTTGCATCTAACCGTATAATAACTACGAAGGAGAAGCAAGGGACTGAGGTAAAGAGCAGGGTCTTCTCATCCACTCCGGGCTTCAGGGCTAGGTGCGTTGCTACGAGGAACCAGTCCGGAGTCTTCACTGTGGATTTCCCTACAGTAAGCAAGAGCATAGAGTTAGTGCTCCTAGTAAGAGCTCTCGGCCTTCAGCTCGATGAGATAAAGGAGAGCGCCGATACGCTGTCATTCAGGAATGATATGCTGCTTAACATTGAGCTCAGCGCTGTCAAGGCAGCTGGCGACATGCAGCCTTCAGAAGCTATGCTAGAAATAGGCAAGCTTGCTGCGCCTGGACAGGCCCGCGAGTATCAGATCAAGAGGGCAGAAACACAGCTCGACAGCTATTTGCTTCCGCACATAGGCAACGATGCATCTAGCAGGAAGGATAAGGCAAGGTATCTTATGCAAATGGCCAGGAAGGCATCAATGGTGGCTAACAGGCTGATGAGGCAGGATGATAAAGACCACTATGCAAACAAGCGGGTAAGGTTCGCAGGGGAGCTCATGGAGGAGCTATTCGCATACGCATTCAGGTTCTTCCTCAAAGAGGTCAAGTATCAGGTAGAGCGGATGAGCGCAAGAGGAAGAAGGCTTGGCATTCAGTCTATAATAAGCCCTGACACGCTCACAGAGAAGATAGCATATGCGATGGGGACTGGAATGTGGGTTGCAGGCCAAACAGGAGTTTCACAAGTGCTCGATAGGACAAACTTGATAAGCACATATGCCCATCTCAGGAGAGTAAAGTCGCCATTGGCTAAGAAGCACCCCCACTTCAAGGCCAGGGACGTACACGGCACGCAGTGGGGAAAAATCTGCGTCTCTGAAAGCCCCGAAGGCCAGGAGGTAGGGCTTACCAAATATCTCGCGCTCATGTCTCGCGTCACAGTAGGCGCAGACGATTCGATAACTGAGCAGGAGCTCAGAAAGATCGGCGATGTCAAGGAGCTTTAGGTGCATGCTTATGAAAAACAGCAAAACATATCTATATCTGAACGGCAAGGCTATAGGCTACATAGAGAATCCGTCAAAGTTTGTAGAGGAGGTCAGAAAGGCCAGGAGGTCTGGAAAGCTATCCGGTGAGATCAACATTTCATATCTCGAGAAGATAGGGGAACTCCGCGTCAACACTGACAGGGGCAGGATAAGAAAGCCATATATAATCGTTGAAAACGGAGTCCCGAAGCTTACCCCTGAGCTTATCTCCAAGGTCAAAAACGGCGAAATAAACTTCTCCTACCTGCTGAGAAATGGCATGGTAGAATATCTGGATGCTGAAGAAGAGGAGAACGCTCTCATAGCATTCGACATAAGCGGCGTAACCAACGAAACTACCCATCTTGAGATGGACCTTTCTTCCATATTCGGATTCACAATAAATACATCTCCATTCCCAGAGCATAATGCGCTTGCCAGGCATGCGATGAGCGCCAACTTCATCAAGCAATCCGAAGGCCTTTTTGCATCAAACTTCAACCAGAGGTTCGATTCGAGGGCATATCTACTCTACTATCCGCAGGTGCCGATAGTCACCACTTCATCTTATGAACTGGCAAATATCAAGCGCCACCCAAGCGGACAGAACTTCGTAGTTGCCATATCCACATATTACGGATACAACATGGCTGATGCCATAGTCATAAACAAAGCCGCAGTTGACAGGGGGCTTGGGAGGAGCACCTTCTACAAATCATACAGCGACGAAGAGAGAAGATACCCTGGAGGACAGAAGGACAAGTTCAAGATACCCCCGGCAACAGCTGATGGCTATATGGGCGAACATGCATACTCCAAACTCAGCGAAGATGGCATTATAGAGCCTGAATCTAACGTAGAAGAAGGAGACGTTCTTATAGGCAAGGTTGCGCCTCCAAGATTCTTAGAGGAGAATATAGGCGCAGGAGGGCTTGAGGAAAGAGTTCGTGACGACTCTGTAGTGCTTAAGGCAGGAGAAGGCGGCGTTGTTGACGGGATAGTTATAACAGAGACTACTGGCGCTACAAAGATAGTCAAGGTAAGGGTAAGGAGCCAAAGGATACCTGAAAGAGGAGACAAATTCGCAAGCAGACACGGGCAGAAAGGAGTGATAGCGATGATAGTCAATCAGGAGGATATGCCTTTTAACGAGGATGGCATAGTGCCCGACCTGCTGCTCAATCCTCACAGCATACCCACAAGGCTTACATTTGGCCATCTGCTGGAGATGCTTTCTGGCAAGGCTGGTGCAATTACAGGCAGGAAGACTGATGGCACTGCATTTGCCGGAGGTGTAGAAAAGATAGAGCAGATCAGCAACATGCTTGCGGATAACGGCTTTGACAAGCACGGGGAGGAGACGCTTTACGATGGAATGACTGGCAGGCCTTTCAAAGCGAAGATCTTCACAGGAGTCGTATACTACAACAGGCTCTACCATATGGTCAGCAACAAGATACAGGTGAGGAGCAGAGGGAAGGTCCAGATACTCACGCACCAGCCTACCGAAGGAAAGGCCAGGCAAGGCGCACTGAGGTTCGGGGAAATGGAAAGGGACGCGCTCATAGGGCACGGCGCAAGCCTCCTGCTCAAGGAGAGGATGCTGGATCAGAGCGACAAAACAAGCGTACTGATATGCAAATCATGCGGCAGCATCGGATATTACGATTACATAAAGAGGACAAATATCTGCCCTCTCTGCGGAAACAGCTCGCTTACCGATGTGGAGATAAGCTATGCGTTCAAGGTGCTGTTGGACGAGATAAAGTCCTTGCACATAATGCCAAGTATTAAACTTACAGAGTAGATTTCATGCACGCCGAGATAATAGATAGCATACGATTTGGTATAATCTCCCCATACGAGATAAAGAAGATGAGCGTCGCCAAGCTCAACGTACCTGACACTTACAATGAGGATGGATACCCTATAGATGGAGGCCTTCTAGACCAGAGGCTTGGAGTCATAGACCCAGGCCTGATCTGCAAGACATGCGGCGGCAGGGCAAAATCATGCCCTGGACACTTCGGCCACATAGAGTTGGTGCGGCCTGTAATTCATTCTGAGTTCTCAAAGCTTATCTATATGCTTCTGCAATCTACCTGCTCATCGTGCAACAGGATACTTATTGGCGATGAGAAGATAGATGAGATAAAGAAAAGCATGCTTGCCGAGGCTGAAGAGGCCGAAGCCCAGCCAGCCAGCCACACGCAGCAGCAGCAGAGACGGGGCAGGGCAGCAAAATCTGTGAGAAAATGTCCTCATTGCGGCGAACAGCAGCCTAAAGTGAGGTTTTCTGTGCCAACGTACTTTGACCTTGGAGACAAGCGGCTGAGACCCGATGAAATAAGGGATATGCTCTCTAAGATAAGCGATGACGACCTTAGGCTGCTAAACATAGACCCTAAGATCAGCAGGCCTGAGTGGTTGATGGTAAGCTCCCTGCTTGTTCCTCCTGTAAACGTAAGACCTTCAATAACGCTTGAATCCGGAGAGAGAAGCGAAGACGACCTGACCCACAAGCTAGTGGACATAATGCGAATAAACCAGAGACTTGAGCAGAATATAAATGCAGGCGCGCCGCAGATAATAATAGACGACCTCTGGGAGCTGTTGCAATACCATGTTACTGCATATTTCAACAATGAAACTTCAGGAATACCTCCCGCGAGGCATAGGAGCGGCAGAGCGCTTAAGACGCTAGCGCAGAGGCTCAAAGGCAAGGAAGGAAGATTCAGATACAACCTGAGCGGAAAGAGGGTAAACTATTCTGCAAGAACTGTGATAAGCGTAGATCCTTACCTAGATATAGACGAGGTTGGCGTGCCCCTTGAGATAGCATCCAAGCTCACTGTTCCATTTTATGTAACGGCCTGGAACCTCGAAGAGGCAAAGCGGATGCTGGCAAGGACCGAGTATCCAATGGTGCTTAACATAATCGCCAAAGATGGCAAGAGAAAGAGGGTAATAGAAGGCAACATAGAGGAACTTCAAAAGGTCCTGGGGGTAGGGGAGATACTGGAGAGGCAGCTCATGGACGGCGACATTGCCTTATTCAACAGGCAGCCTTCGCTGCACAGGATATCAATAATGGCACACAGGGTAAAAGTGCTGCCTGGAAAGACCTTCAGGATAAACTACTGCACAACAACCCCTTACAACGCAGACTTCGACGGAGACGAGATGAACCTCCACGTGCCGCAGACTCTGGAAGCGCAGGCAGAGGCAAGATATCTGATGGAAGTCCAATACCAGGTCTTCTCTCCCAGGGACGGCGCGGCTGTAATAACGAACAGCGAAGACGGCATAAGCGGAATGTACGAGCTTACTAAGGATTCTACAAAACTCACAAAGGACGAGGCCGCATACTTGCTCGGCATAGTGGGCATATACGATTTTCATATTTCAGGCAACCTCATATCTGGAAAGGAGATATTCTCAGCGCTGCTTCCTAAAGGGCTTAACTACGAACAGAAGACCTCCCATGGCGACTTCAGGATAAAGAACGGAAAGCTCATAGATGGCGTTGTGACCAAAGAAACCTACGGCAGGGACAACGCGCTTGCGGTGAAAATAGCTGTAGACTTCGGCTTCGAAGAGCTGCGCAAGTTCATATTTGTATCATCAAAGCTCGCTGATGCATATGTCACTTTGGCTGGTGTTACTGTAGGCACGAAAGAATACGCAATAAACAAGAAGATCGAAGAAGCAAAGGAGAAGATAATATCTGAGACATCAGCGAAGGTATCTAAGCTGATAGATGAGTACAGGCACAGGACGCTTGAGCCACTGATGGGCCATACGCTCAGGGAATCATTGGAGCGCATGATAATAGCTGAACTCAATACTGCGAGGGCATTTGCAGGAGAGGTAATTTCAGCAAACGAAGATGAAACCAACAGCGCAGTAGAGATGGCAAGGTCTGGATCAAGAGGAAGCATACTCAATCTGGAGCAGATGTCAATGTTCCTTGGCCAGCAGGCAACGCTCAGCGGAGGCAGGATAAAGAGAGGATACTATACCGGAAGGCTGCTGCCGCACATAAAGCCAAATGACATAGGGCCTAGCGCCAGAGGATTTATTACTACAAACTACTATTCTGGTCTTGCACCTGCAGATCTCTTCATGCATGCAGTAGGATCTAGAGGATCAGAGGTATACAAAGCGCTGCTCACAGGCAGGAGCGGATATCTCTACCGAAGGCTATCGAATGCGCTTCAGGATTATTACGTCGAACAGGACATGAGCATTAGGAACGTGAACAACAACATAATACAGACTGTATATGGGGGGGACATGATAAGCCCAACCAGCGTTCAGTTCGTTAAGATTGATGAAGAGCATGAGAAGAAATACCATGTGCACTACGGAGAACCAGTTGGCATGCTTGCGGCGCAGTCGATAGGAGAGCCAGGAACGCAGATGATACTACGTACATTCCACTATGCAGGCATAGAAGCAACGATAGCTACATCTGGACTCCCGAGGATAGTCGAACTTGTCGACGCTAAAAAGAAACCCACAACCCCCATAACCTATGTATACTTGGAGAAGGGGATAGAGAAGAACTTCGAAAAGGCAGAGGCAGTTGCAAGGAAGATAAGCGAGATACGCGTCGGCAGCCTTGTAAGGAGGACAATAGAGAACTTCGCCAAGGGCACTATAAAGCTAGTGCTGGACAAGCAGGCAATAGAGGCCGAAGACCTCACCCCCGGGGAGATAACGGCCAGATTGAAGAAGCTCGCAGACGTTGAAGCAAGCGTAGAAGGAGGAAATATAATTGTTAAGCTGCATACCCGAAACCTTAAAGAGGTGCGAATCACCGGTGTCAAGCTCCTTAAAAAGGCCCTGCAGGGAATAGACGGCGCAGGAAAGGCCATAGTGCAGCAGGCAAAGGACGGATCATTCTACATACTTGTCGCAGGCAGCAACATCGAGGCTATAATCGATGTGGAAGGCATTGACAAGCGCAGAATATATACAAACGACGCTTTTGCCATGCAGAGATTTTTCGGCATAGAGGCAGCAAGGAATACAATAGCCAATGAACTAAAGAAGACCCTCGAAGAGCAGAAGATAGACGTCGACGAAAGGCACCTGCTGCTTGTAGCCGACGCAATGACTTACGACGGAAGCATAAAGGGCGTAGGCAGGCATGGCCTCAGCGGCCAGAAGGACTCAGTTTTCGCCAGGGCAGCATACGAAGAGACAGTGAAGCATCTTGTAAATGCCGCTGTCTTCGGAGAAATTGACCCGATGAAGGGCGTTACAGAGAATATCCTTGTAGGGAAGCAGATACCGATAGGCACAGGGGCAGTAAAACTCGCAATAAAGAAGGCAGACATCAAGAAGATAAAGAAGGAGGAATAACTGCTATGCGGTACGCTGGGTGCTTTCAGTAAAAGCAGATATGAAACATATCTTGATAGGTTTCTTGCTCTTAATTACGGCCATTGCATTAACCCTTGCTACCGGATTTTTCCCAATCACCCAGCGAAGCATAAAATGTAATGCAATTTCCTCTGCTCCTACCTCCATAAATTATTATGGATATCCATTTTCATGGGTTACAGTATATCATTATGCGTGCACACAGAGGTTGTTCTACGATTTTGCTCTCTTTGCCTTTAATACAGCGCTATGGTTTTCAGCCATGTTACTCGGATGCGCCGCTGCAAGGGCTTTTTTGCACAAAACTAGAAAGGCAAGAGGTTAGATTTTTATACCCTGCCACATAATTCATCTTGTTGTGATGCATAAAGATAAACTCCAACGTAGAAGCCAAGCTGCAATGGAGTACCTGATGACCTACGGTTGGTCGATACTCATAATTGCAGTCATCCTAGGTGCCCTTGCCTACCTC
>JAJYXO010000054.1 GCA_021801765.1 Microcaldota archaeon
CGTTCGCCTCTCCCCTGCGAGGGCGCCTGCTATGTAAACTGCAGCTGCAGAAACACCGGTAGGGCTCCTTCCGCTTATCAGCCCTTTCTTCATCGCCTGCTTGAGCAGCTGAAGGGCCTTCTCCTGAGCCTCTCCGCTCAGCTTTAGAGCAGCTATATACCTTGGCACATAGCTCGAAGGGTCTGTTAGCGGTATCTTCAGGTTTAGCTCATGAGCTATGATCCTGTAAGTCCTCCCTATCTCCTTCTTTGAAACGTTAGATATCTGAGATATCTCATCAAGGGTCCTGGGCATTCCAGCGCTCCTGCATGTTGCGTAGAGCGATGCATTAACCACAGTCTCTATCGGTCTTCCCCTTATGAGGTTGTTCTTTACGCAGTTTCTGTAGAGAAGAGCCGCCTGCTCCCTGATATTGTCAGGCAAACCCAGATAACTCGCAACCCTGTTGAGCTCTGGCAGAGCCACAAGGTAGTTCCTCTCACTTGAGCTCGCTATGCTGGCCCTCTTGTGCCATTTCCTCATCCTGTAGAATTGTGCCTGCCTCTTGGAAGGAAGCTTCGTCCCTCTTATATCCTTATTGTACATGTCGATTTCGGTTACAAGTCCCTTGTTAGGCTTCATGTACTTTATTGGCGCTCCTGTTCTTGCCCTTGCATTCCTCTGATCTGTATCGAATGCCCTCCATTCGGGCCCTACGTCTGTGACATTCTCCTCTACCACAAGGCCGCAGCTGTTGCATATGTACTCGCCTCTCTCATTGTCAAATATGATATCTACTCCCCCGCATCCTGGGCATCTCTTGATCTCTGTTGCACCGTGTTTCCTGCTAGGCTGCGCAGTTCCAAGCTCAGATTCTCGTGCTTCCTGCTCAACTGTCCTTACCTTCTCTGCGACTACTTTCTTTCCTGCCTTTTCGCTTTTAGCCATATAATCACGTGTTTAAACATTTTAGCGGTTATAAGAACATTTATAAAACTTGCTAAAACCAGCAGTATAATTGTTTACAATAAGATATTTAAATCTTTCTATAAAACCGAAGCGTCTAATTGGGTGGATAGGTGACGACATATTTGAGTTGCGTTCCTTGGTTCCTAAAAATGCTTGAGCGTTGGAATATGCTATGTTGCGCGTGTTGGCAGGGCATGCGATAGTGATTTAGATTTCGAGTGCGTAGCATACTAGGGTAAGATGGCTAATCAGGGAGCAGGAGCAGGCTGTGAATGCGGAGGAGCATGCATCTGCGGATGCAGCAGCGGCTGCGTATGCAGGAAGGACTGTGATTGCGGATGTACGTGCTACGAAAGGAAGAATGCGCGCAGAGATTAGCTCAGGTTATTGTCTTTGCCATTCTGTACGTGCCCAGTATCTTCACAAGCAGCGAAAGGTTCCGCAAGCAGTTTATCGCATTCTGCATCTTTGCGCTCTTTAAATAACCTTCGCAGTCTATGTAAAATCTGTATTCCCATGGCTTTCCAGGAATAGGCCTGGACTGTATGTACGTCATGTTAATATCCTCAGCAGCAAAACATCCCAATGCCATGTGCAAGGCGCCGGGGATATGCCTCGTAACAAATGCTATCGAAATTTTGTTTCCAGATTTCAATGCCCTCTTGGAGAGTATGAAGAAGCGGGTATAGTTCTCTTTATTGTTCTCTATGTTCCTCCTGAGTATATGCATCCCATACAGCTTCGCAGCGTGCTCGCTGGCGATTGCTCCGGAGTCCATCAATCTTGCTTCCTTTAGCATCTTAACGCTGCCAGCAGTATCTCCGAAAGGTATAGCTTCTACTCCGAGTTTTTCTATGTATTGCCTACTCTGACCCAGAGCCTGAGGGTGTGAGTATACTTTCTTTATATTATTTATCGAAACTCCCTCGTTGGCTATTAAGCAGTGCTCTATCCTGAGTATAACCTCACCGACCACATGGAGATTGCGCTCAAGCAGCAGGTCGTACGCCTGCGAAACGCTGCCTTCGACGGAGTTTTCGACAGGAAGCACTCCGTACTCTGCGTCATCTTCTACAGCCTCGAATATATCTGAGAATGTGTTGCATTCTAGCGTCTTTATCTTCCTTCCGAAATACTTGTATGCTGCAGCCTCGCTGAATGCCCCGTGCATTCCCTGAAACGCAATTCTTTTCATAGGTAACATGTAGAGTTGGGATGCCATATTTATAAATCTCTGGCACGATAGATAGGGTATGGAAGACCACGAGTTCGAGCGATTGCTAAAGGTCGCTAGGCTTAAGCTCACAGATGTGGAAAAGGAGAGAATAAAGGCAGACATTGAGGAAGTGATAGGGTATTTTGACAGCCTAGACCAGGTGGAATCTGGGGAGGAGCCAGCCTACCATCCTATCAGGGTGCCTGCCAGGCTTAGAAAAGACGAGGTTGTGGAGTTCACTGATATCGATGCGCTAAAGAGGCAGGCAAAGCTGCATGATGGATACATACTAGGTCCGAAATTATGAGAAGCTTTGTAAACGAGTTCCTGAAGCTGGAGAAACCAAAAGGTTACTACGAGGAGCTTGTCTCTGAGATTTCAATGCTAAACAAAGAGTATCATGCCTTTACAAATATCAACAGCAAGATGATAGATTGCGCAGAAGGATCCATTCCATTCAGTTCCAAGGCCAACATATGCGTTAAAGGTTTCGAGACGACTGCAGGATCGAAGATGCTGAAAGGATATATTCCTCCATTCGATGCAACTGCAGTTGAGAGGATGCTTGGCTCAGGCAGCTTCTCTTTTCTAGGAGAGACCAACATGGATGAGTTTGGGTTCGGCACTTTCGGTTTGAATACGGAGACTCCGGCAAGGAATGCATTCGGCAGAGAGTATGTGGCAGGGGGATCAAGCAGCGGTGCGGCTGTTGCTACCGCGCTTCTCAAGTACCACGTTGCGCTCTCTGAGTCCACAGGAGGTTCGATATCCACGCCCGCAGCGCTTAACGGGGTAGTGGGCTTTACTCCGACATACGGCACCATATCGCGATATGGGCTAATAGATTATGCGAACTCCCTTGACAAGATAGGCGTAATGGCAAGAAGCTCAGGAGATGCGAGGATTGCATTTGATATTGTACGCGGGAAGGATAGATACGACACCACATGCTCTGTTGAAAAGATAAATGGAAACAAAAAGACGAAGCTCTTCGTAGTGAAGGAGCTTATGGAAAAAACAGAGAAGAGGGTAAAGGCATCTTTCAGCTCTCTCCTTGACAAATTGAGCAGCGATTATGAGATAAGGGAGATAAGCAGCGAAATACTCTCAAAGTCCATAGCCCCATATTACATAATCGCAATGGCAGAAGCATCGACCAACCTTGCAAAGTACGATGGATACAAATACGGCCTGCAATATGAAGGGTACAACAAAAGATACAATGATTTCTTCACAGAGGCAAGGAGTAGCTTCGGAGACGAGGCAAAAAGGAGGATAATATTAGGTACATTCATAAGGAGCGAAAGCGTAAAGGCGAAGTATTATACCAAAGCGCTTAGGATCAGGGCGCTGATAATAAAGGAGATGTCAAGGATACTGCACGAGGGATTCATAATATCTCCTACGATTCCGATACCTACGCCTAAAATCTCTGAGGCTGCCTCCCTTACGCCCCTGGAGAACTATGCAATTGACATCTTTACCATACCGCCTAACATTGGCGGCTTTCCGCATATAACCTTCCCATACGGTTACATGGATGGAATGCCACTGGGCGCACAGGTCATAACTGAGCAGGCAAACGACTATGCAGTGCTCGATTTCGTCTCCGATTGGGAGGAGGAATTTGAGTATAGGTACAAACACGACGTGGGGAGCTTATGAAGATAGGCCTGGAAGTGCACGTAGCGCTTCCTACAAAATCGAAGCTTTTCTGCTCATGCAGCATGGCGGATACAGATGAGCCCAATTCGCAGATATGCCCTATCTGCTTGGGATTTCCAGGGGCAAAGCCTATGCTCAACGAGGCTGCAGTCAGTTCTGCTTTGGGGATAGCTGCTGCGCTCCACTGCAATATAAACAAGGAGATATCATTCGTAAGAAAAGTTTACTTCTATCCTGACCTGCCAAAATGTTACCAGATAACGCAGATGGAAGGGGCGATAGGCAGCAGGGGTTATCTTGAGATAGAAGGCAAGGAAGTCAGGATAAGGAGGGTGCAGATAGAGGAGGATCCTGCGCAGATAGTTAGGGAGGGAATGCTAACGCTGCTTGACTTCAACAGGTCTGGCACGCCGCTTGTAGAGATAGTCACAGAGCCCGATATAACTACCGAAGAGGAGCTTAGAGCATTCATAGCCAACCTGCGCAGCATTCTCTACTACCTTGGCGTGGACATCAACAAGGAGATAAAGGCTGACTTAAACATCTCCCTTGCGGAAGTGAGGGTTGAAGTTAAAAACGTGACTGGCATAAAGAGCCTGATAGAAGCTACAAGGTTCGAAATAGAGAGGCAGGCTGAGGCAATTAAGAATGGAGAGGAGATAGCAAGGGAGACGAGGGGATATAATGAGAAAAATAAGCTAACAGAGTCTCTCAGAGAAAAGGAGACTGACGAGGAATATGGATATATTTACGACCCGGATCTGACGACATTCGAGATAAATGGCATTGAACATGCGAAGGCAGTTTACATAACCGAAGTCTCACAGAGACTAACTGAAGGAACTGATGTTGACCCTAAAACTATAAAAGAGATGACCATGCTTGACAGGCGTGCGCTTGGGCTTATAAACAAATTCAACGGGAAATACAAGCTAAGGAGCGTGGTGCACGGAATGCAGCGTTTTCAGAAATACGCTGGCAATCTCAATGCTGCTGATCATAAAATAGAAAAATCGATTGCGCTGGCAGAGAAAGGGGTCGCGATAACTAAGGAGATGATACAGGATATAGCTGAAGGCAAAGAGGTTAAGGTAAAGTATGAGAAGGTAGGGAATGCAGAGCTTGATGATATGATAAAGAAGTTTCTTGATAAGAACCCGAAGGTGCTGGAGGAGTACAGGAGGAATAAAAAAACAGCAAATCTGGTAATAGGCATTATTGCAAAAGAGAGTAATCTACATCCAAAGGACGTTGCAAGGAGGGTCAACCAGGTGCTCTCAGCGTATTAACCAGGCAATGGTTAAGGCACAAGCCTCTCCGGAGCCCTGGGAAATAATGCACTCTCTCTTACATTCTGCAGGTTCAGCACCTGCATTGTAAACCTCTCTATGCCTATGCTGAAGCCCCCATGCGGAGGAGCGCCATACTTGAAGAATTCGGTGAACCATCTGAGGTTCTCAACATCAAGGCCCTTGCCATTCGCCTGCTCCATTATCTTCTCGTATCTGTGTTCCCTCTGCCCTCCGCTGCTTAGCTCAGTGCCTTTGTATATCAGATCAACACTCCTCGCCCATTCCTGCTCATTGTCAAATCGCATTACATAGAAGGGTTTGATTGCATATGGGAATTTGTCAACAAAGAAGAAGTCTGCGCCGTGCTTCTCTTTGACGTATCTGCCGAGTGCTGCCTCACCTTGCTTGTTGTAATCCTCCTTTCCCCTCTCCGGCTTGAAGCCTAGCTCCTCAAGTATATCATAGACCTTAGGGAACTCAAGCACAGGGAAGGGCATCTTCGGCACGCTCAGCTCTACGCCTAGCAGCTTCAGCTCCTCTGCGCATTCCTCAACTACTGCTTTTACAGCGTGCATTATCAGCGTCTCTTCAAGTCGCATGACGTCCTTCTCATCGTCTATATAAGAGATCTCAGCTGCAAGGGTTCTGTGCTCTGTAAGATGTTGCGGTGTGTTGCTGAGTTCAGCCCTCCAGCTCGGCCCTAGCTCGTATATCTTCTCGAACCCTGCTACCATAAGCAACTCCCTGTGAAGCTGCGGATCCTGTCTCAGGAAGGCATTCTTGCCGAAATGCTTGAGCCCGAAGACCTCGGAGCCTCCTTCTGATGATACGCCCATGAGGCTTGGGGTGAAAGTCTGCATGAACTTCTGCGAATATAGATACTTCTGCATGCCTTCCATGAGCTTCGATTGCACGAGGAAAATTGCAGTGGATCTGGGGTTTCGCAGGTCCAGCGCACGCCAGTCAAGCCTTTTGTCGAAGCTGCTCTCGTTAAATCCTTCTATGTCTATCGGAGAAGGTCCTAAGGATTTGCTAACTACCTTTACCTCGTCAGGTATTATCTCGTTCCCTGAGGAGACCTTTATCTCATCAGGAACGTGCCCGGATATCACAACAAAGTCGTTGGGCACAAGGCTTTCCATTGCATTCATGAGATCCGGAGGTGTTTTCTTCTTCAGTACTGTTACCTGTATTGCGCCAGTGACATCCCTGACCCATATGAATCTCGCGCTCTTGAGATCATTTATCCTGGAGATCCTGCCCCCTATCCTTACTTTGCTTCCGGGTTTGCGAGGCACATCTCGGATATACTCTACTTTCAACATAAATATCACTATGCATTATAATGCAACCTTAGTTTTTATAGATTATTTCTATGAAATAGGCAGTGAACAGGCAGGAGTGCTTCATCGATGCTAGCTGCGCTATGTTTATAAAATATAACTGCGTAATATGATATGGCAGTTCTGATTTCCTCTGCGCAAAATTGCAGTATACAGTTCGTTGTTTCTCTGGCTATTCGAAGTTCTCTTTGAGTGTGTTGGTATGTTTCATAAAAAACCTGCGATAGGAATCGACGTCGCAGATACGATGGCTTGCGTAAAGGAAGCGGCGCTAGCATCAATCAATAACAGGTTCCACACTGACATCAAGATGCATCACTTATCCTCTTTCAACATAGAAGAGCATCCTATAAGCCAGAGATCAGGAATAACTGCCGAACATGTAAGAGATGTGCTGAAGGAACTCTGGAGAGAAAACAGCGCAATCAGCCTCATTGATCCGGCCATACCTGAAATAATCCGAAGGCTGAGAAGGGATTACCATGTTTCCATAACCACTGCCAATGACGCAAAGAGCAGGCAGCTTGAAGAGTGGCTAGGTGCGAACAACATATGCTACGATATGCTTGTGCATGTTGGCTCAACAGGAGCAAAAGTTGGACCTGAAACCGCCCATGTAGACGTCTTTATAGACGACAGCGAGGTTGTGGCAGAGATGGCAATGCTAGCTGGAAAGCACGCCTTGCTAATTGAAAAACCATGGAACATGAGATTCGCATCGATATATGGAGAAGAGAGCAAGATGGGCAGAATAATTCCTGTAAAAGGGTGGAAGGATGTCAGTAAGATCTTAGAGGATGCGAGTTTTATAGAGGAGCTTTCAAAAGTCTTGAGATGAGGCGCAGACTTTTACTTTTCGGTAGGCGGCATTATTCAATTGCTATTATCTCTCCAACAATCAGAGGATCATGTCAAGGCCTTTAAACATCGCCATCACTGCAACTGCCTTCCTAAATGAGGAGAAAAGGACCTTCTTCCTACCTGTATCGCCTCGCTCACTCCTGCCTCCGGTTCCCTCAATTCCCCTCTTCCCCATCTCAAGCATATGCCATCTCCACACTGCTATACAATATATCGAAGGGGATTTAGATTCCCCTTCGATGACACCCCATAACCTCCGTTATTACGCCCTTTTACCCCGTGAGATGCACCTTTTATAGAGAAAGATGCAAGAGCGCTGATATAATTGGCGCAGAACTTGTATAAATATCTTTCTATCAAAAAAACGTATTTTTTACAGAATTTATTTTAAATTATGTGCTTAATTTCATAAAAAACACAAACTAATGACAATATACAGGTAAATATTCTATCAACTGTCTGCTTCGAAGCAGGGTGGGAAAGACAAGAAAATGGCGCAGAGATCTTGCATCGCAAGCATACAACATTCCGCATGCGATGCATTCCTTCACAGACAAGCGCTACTACTCTTATACCATAACCTCTATTAAGATAGATGTACATATCCTGTTAAGGTGTTAGTTTGAGAGGAAAGGAACCACTAGTCACTTGCGATAACTGCGGAAGGAAGATGCCAAGAGGGAAGGCCGTTTCCTGGGAGAAGACGATAAGATTTGGCACTGATCCGGGTTCCGGTAGCAATGTGCGCTTCATGTCGACAAGAAAGGTATACTATTGTATAAGCTGTGCAAAGCACAAGGGAATATTTGAGAGAAAGAAGGAGGATGCGATAAGGCACGCGAAGAAGTTCTAGGTGGGTAGTTTTGGAGGGGGCCATAGATCCTAACGATCTTATCATCTTCAAATCTCCGGAGAATATTAAAAAAGAGAAGAAGGCAGCTAAGGAAAAGGAAAGAAATGAAGAAGAGCTAAAGAAAAAAGTTGAGAAGGAAGATGCAAGAAAACTAAAAAAGCAGGATAGGGAATCTGAAAGGGCTGTAGAAAAGCAGACAGTTGAAGTTCCGCAGGTTACGGCAAAGCCGGAAATTGCCCAAGTGCCTCTTGGGAAGATAGTGCCGCACAAAGAGGAATTTGCAGCTGAGGCAGGACTTGCAGAAACTGCGAAGCTGACAAAGAACGAGAAAGCAGACATTGCTGCAGCTAAAGGGCTTGCATGCGTGAACCATCCATGGAGACCTGCGTATGCCGTGTGCGAGATATGCAAAAGGCCGTTCTGCTACGCAGATACGATAAGTTACAATGGCTCGATATATTGCCTTGAGGATATAGACAAGGCAGGCAACAAGGCGATACTCCCGGGGAGGCTAAATCTCTTCGCATACCTCTCTGCAATCCTATTTCTTTCCAATTCAGGCATACTTGCATATTACCTTTACCCGCAGTACGGATACATACTGGGAACGTTGAGAAACATTGCATCTGCAGTGCAGGCACTCAGCGTAGGCGGAATACTCGCAGCGATAAATCCCACTTATACTATACTTTTCTTGAATTTCCTTATGGCAGTACTCTCCGTAATAGCCTCGCTGATGATGCTCACGCGGTCACAGAAGAGCTATGCTGCTAGCAGCATAATAATTACCATGATGCTGCTCGCATTCAGTTATGAATATATTAACAGCAACATAGGATACACGTTCATTGTAGGAGCAATATCTTTTATGAATGTAATAGTGATGTCTCTGAGCAGGATGAGTGCAGCTGGCTACAGGATAGAAGAGGAGAAGGCACCTGCGGATGTAGGTGTGAGTTATCCGCGAATAGAAACTCTCTAAAGCCATGCGCACATATAAATAATGCATTGGAAAATATGATGATTATGGATAGGGAGCCGGGGTGTAAAGCAATAACTTCTTCAATACTTCCTGCAGTGAGGGCTTCGGTGGCAGAGACTATGATAAGGAAGTACAACTACAGCCAGGGGAATGTGGCAAGCATGCTTGGTATAGCGCAGGTGGCAGTAAGCAAGTATATGCACGATAGGTACTCGCCTGACGTATCTAGAATAAAATCTTACATAATTTCCAAAAATCTCAACAAGAACATTGTAGAGAGCATACTCAATGGAAAAAAAGACATCAGTGTGGAAATAAATAAACTCTGCGAATTGATACTCAAAACCGCTTAAAGTGATTAGAATGGTAGAGGAATTAAACCCGTTTAGGATATCTCAGATGGAATTGGATAAGGCAGCTAAGATAATGGGCCTGGATGAAACTGCGCATGCACTGCTAAGGGAGCCGAAGCGCACAGTTGTAGTAAATGTGCCGGTGAGAATGAGGGACGGCAGCGTGAAGACTTTCATTGGGTTCAGAGTGCTTTACAATGATGCAAGAGGCCCAGGGAAGGGAGGCATAAGATTCCATCCTGAGGAGAGCTTAGATACAGTAAAGGCGCTCTCTGCATGGATGACTTGGAAGACATCGCTTGCAAACATACCTTTTGGAGGAGCGAAGGGAGGCGTGATCTGCAATCCTAAGGAGCTTAACGAAGCTGAGCTGGAGAGTCTCTCAAGAAATTACATACGCGCCATATGCAGGGAGATAGGACCTGACGTAGACGTTCCAGCACCTGACGTTTACACCACTCCGCAGATAATGGCATGGATGATGGACGAATACAGTAACCTTGTTGGGAAGCAGGAATTTGGCATGATAACAGGAAAACCTACAGAAGTGTGGGGCTCTGAAGGAAGGTTCGATTCCACTGCGATGGGAGGAATGTATGTGCTGCGCGAAGCGGCGAAGCTCAAAAAGCTGAACCTAAAGAACGCGAAGATAGCTATACAGGGATTTGGGAATGCAGGCAGATTTGCTTTTGAAATAGCGGAGAAACTTAGCGGCTCGAAGGTAGTCGCTGTAAGCGATTCTTCTGGCGGCATCTACTCAAAAGGTGGCATAGATTACGAGAAGCTTGTAAAGGCCAAGACTGCAGGAGGCAATGTGCAGGCATATAAGGAAGCGGACAAGATAACCAACGAGGAGCTGCTTGAGCTTGATGTAGACGTGATAATACCTGCAGCCCTGGAGAACCAGATAACAGAGAAGAATGCTGACAAGATAAAGGCGAAGATAGTACTTGAGCTTGCAAACGGTCCCGTAACTCCAGGAGCAGATAGGATACTCTTTGAGAAAGGAATATTGGATATGCCGGACTTCCTTGTGAACTCAGGCGGTGTAATAGTCTCATACTTCGAGTGGACGCAGAACCGCCAAGGTTACTACTGGAAGGAGAATGAAGTTTACTCCAGGCTAGACGAGATAGTGACAAGATCTTTCAATGATGTAATGAACACGCAGAAGGAGTATCTTGAAAAGAAAGTGAAGATTAGCCCAAGGACTGCAGCTTACATAGTCGCAGTGGGGAGGGTTGCAAAGGCAATGAAGATAAGAGGATGGTATTGAAGTGCGCGCCTGCACCTAGTATAGTAATCTGTCCATCCTCTCTGTGCTTATCAACCTTATGGTTCCGGATGAGATTCCTAGCTTAAGCATCTCGGCATCGCTTCCATAGGCAGAATATAACTTATCTGTGAACTCCCTAAGCGCCTCGTCGGTTATGAAGACTATAAAAACCCTTGTTTCCTTTCCGAAGGAGATGTCTTTCATGCTTCCTTCTCCAGAGTAGATGTAGACTAGGCTCTGCACTCCGTTCTTAGTTATAGTCATGTCTGCTTTCTCCGAGCTGCCTATATCCGTAAAGAGCATTGCATGCTCTATGCAGTAGTCCCTGAGCTTCCTGAAGATTACAAGGTAATCATCATTATGCCCTGCTGCAGAGATCCATTCGTTTGGAAGATAGTACCCATATGCGCTGGAGAGTATGCCTTTCGCAGTAAGCTTATCGAGTATGCTCACTGTGTTCTGCAGCGTTATAGATATGGGCATACTGTTGAATCTGAGATTGTTGCTTATGCCTGCTTTTATCTCCTCTGGCGTCAATGGCATGTATCTCCACCTGAACTGCAGGTTTATCGTATCAAAGAGGCCTTTTATTGATCCTGCATCTGTTGTCATTTCGATCTTCTTTGCAGGGAGGAAGTCAGGTACGTCTATATAGTAGTCGTCCCTTGTAGGCGCCCGGAGTACTAGATTAAGCAGCACTACTATGAATATCGCTACGCCGAATTCGATATAAAATGTAGGTATGGTGCGCTCATGCACATATGCTTCAGGAAGTGTATAGTTGGCTCCTATTATGTTGAACTCGAAATTTTTTGTGCCATAGCTTATCACTGTCCCTCGGGGCACCGCATATGAGATTAGGCCATTCTCTATGTTTCCGCTCTGCCCATACAAGCCGCCTATTGAAGCATTGTACCTGATATTTGAGACAGGAAACCCTGCGCTCTCCACGCTGAAATTGAAGATTCCATGTTGGAAATCCAAACTTATTGGCGTTATGGATATGTTTGCTATCCTGAATAGGGCGCTGCCATATACCTTCCCGTTGATGTCCTTCAGCGATGCTATATAGTCTCCGCTAGGCATGTCGAATGTATATTGGCTTTCGATGCTGGACGTAGTGTTGAAGAACCCTATAGGTATAGTTCCAACATATTCCAGGTTCCTGTTGTATATATCAACATGGAAAGAGAGCTGAGGGCCGCCGCCTGAACTTATGCTTATTATGAGTGGTTCTGTTGCTGATTCGCCTATTATAGACGGTATGCTTATAGCGCCATCCCGTGCATAGGAAATATTCAGGGGCATTTCGATGTACCTGCGCCTTGCGTTGTTTTCCAGCTCTATAAGCGCAAGCGGATATGTACCATTCTCAACTGCCGTTCCAATTGCGCTTGCGAAAACAGTCGCAATGCCAGTTTTGTTTTGCACGTAATAGGACCCTTGCGATACCTTGCCTATCCACTGCCTCTCCATTATGGCATATGCTATTGCATTTGCAGCTGCAGAGGAATTGCTCCAGAGCGCATCGGGGTAATTGCTAAATGCAACAATGCTGCCGTTGAGTGTGTTGACTATCGGTAGCCCTCCTCTCACGTACCCGCTGCTAAATACGAATGTGGATCCGGAGGCATTGGTTAGCATGGCATTGGCAGGTTCAGTTGCGAGCGAATCCGCAGCGAGTTGGGCAAGCACAGTCTGGTTGGTGAGATAGACTATGCCGTTGTTGATGTTCCTGGTGAAATTCTGGCCTATGTAAAAGATAGTATCCCCCTTTGAGAGCAGGTTTGGAAGTTCATAAGAGCTGTCGAGCAACTGAGAAGGCATAAGTCCAGATGGTATTATTATAAGCGAGTCATTCTTTATGGAGTCTAGGGATCCTATGTCTACGCTCTTTACATCGCTTCTGTTGGCAACCACCCCATACTCTTCAAGAGCAGCTGCCAAGTCCCCATATAGCAGACCCTGATCAGAGAGGCATTTGTAGCAGGAGGTTCCAGTATCTACTACATACGCATTTATAGCCGGTGTCCTATTGTACACCATTATAGAGAAATTGGCGCTGGTGACGTTTTCTGCTGTGTAGTTGAATGATGCATATGGAACGACCTGCTCCCCGTTGTTGTAGAGCAGGGCGCCTTTTGAGGAGAGGTATATGTTGTATGATATATTGCCTGTTACGTTTGGAGGTATGCTTGCTTCTATCTGCCGTAGGTGAGTTATAAAGCTGGTGACATACCAGGCAGTGACAGCGAGAAAAGCGGCTATTACTATAGCTATTACGGCAATAATTATCTTTCCAGATGCCATTATATCATTTACAATTTGTTTTTCTTCACTATATACTTATCTACAAACTTTTGGGCCAAACGCGCTATTGGGTTTACCCCTCCGCTTACCTTCTTTAGTATGCGGTATACTTTCACATACCTGAACTTTCTGTTTATGGCTACCTTGTACTCCAGAGGGCATCACCCTTTAAGCTCCAGGTAGCCAAGGGAGACCATTTTGTCTAGAATACCTTCCACCCTAGGCGGGGCTATCTTGTATGTCTTTGCAAACTCGTCTATATCTATTGTGCTGTTGTGCACTTCCACCCAATCCTCTACCATGGCCATTAGAGCCTGATCTGAGTACGTCTGCAGCTGCTTTATCTGCTCGGCCATACTCTTATTCTCAGTTGTAAGCTCCGCAGTCTGTATTGTTAGGTTTCTATTTGCAGCTCCAAGCTCCAGGTTAAGCCTCTTAAGCTCCCTGTATTCAGCTAGCAGCGCATCATACTTGTTGAATAGGGAGCTGTAGGTCTCAGATATGCCGCCAAGCAGCTGGTCCATAACAGAGTCGATGTATTGCAGGAACTCGGCTTGGTCTATCTGGAACTTGTCTGCAATAAGCGATATTATAGAGGCTATGTTCTTTATCACAGCTGCCCTTCTCATCCTTTCGCTGCTATCCTGTGGTATGGAGTATATTACAGATATGCCATCTCTCTTGAACGTTATTATATGGAATAGAAACGGCGCTTTGTGTATGTTACGGCTCTCCACCCTGGTTACCACGAGCTCTCCGTTGCGCATGCTTGTATCGTAAAGGGGTATTTTAGCTATCTTCTGGCCTATTTCATCCATGTTGCCTAAAAGCATACCTTTGAATGAAACCCTCTCCACTTTTGGAGTAGGCATCGCCTCTTCAGCCACAAAACCACTATATTATGGAACTCCAAATGTATTTATTGGTTGCGTTGGCATCGTTTCTGCAACCGTCGGAAGAGATCATGACTGCGGATGCCAGTCTATTAAGCTGCAAGTGAGATTTGTCTCACAGGCAACTCCATCCTGCCCATCTCTGGGATAATCTTTGGTATCGCCGTTTGGCGTATACCGTGCCGCTAGGTTGTTCATACCTGCCGGCGCGCTAGCGCATTTACGAATGTTTAGGTTTAGCAATGCAAGACATAACAAAAACGCAAAGCTCGGCGTATACACAACCCGCTTCGAATTACACTCAGCCTCAACCGGGATATGTTGAAAGAGGAAGTGGGGGATCACTAATGTTTATCGTAACTGGAGTAATAGTAGCCGTAATTATAATTGGAGCTATATGGTTCTTATTTACGTATTTTTCCTCACTATCTTCATCTTCTTCCACCTCTTCGAATAATAATCCAAACTTCATTACAGTAATCCAGACTACTTAGTAAATGAAACGAAACTCGTTAATGCAACTGCGAGCGCTACACCGTAATGATATGAGTCTAGCTGGCTTTGTTTAAAAGCCCCTAAAATGTTTACAAAGTGCTACTTTCTAAACAAAGCGAGGTTTCAAGGAAACGAATATATTAATTCACGTTTCCTTAACTTAGAT
Organism: Microcaldota archaeon; assembly: GCA_021801765.1. Taxonomy (GTDB): domain Archaea; phylum Micrarchaeota; class Micrarchaeia; order Micrarchaeales; family CABMGC01; genus JAJZIU01. Next base: position 14,654 of record JAJYXO010000054.1, read on the forward strand.
ATGGATACACAACCAGCTCTGATGCCTGATGAGATATTAATATGCGATTTGACCATTGAGGATAAGGTTAAAAAGAGTATTTTTGTAAGATTTTTAGCATTTGGCATCATAATAGCAGTAATCTCAATTGTTCAAACCTCTTTAATATTTGGTATTTTGATCGTCGTAATCGTTATCGCATGCATGGGCTACATTAGCTTTATAAAACTTCCAAAAGTTCGTCTGACACTAACAAATAAAAGAATAATCGGAAGCTATTATGCTACAATTTTACTCAAAGATTTTAAGAGTGCTATAGAGATAAAAAATTTAAGGGAAGTAAAAGCAATGCATCTATCCTCTCTCATTTACGGTCCAAATCTAACCTTTATGCTCGTTTTAAGCAAGGAATCGCCGCCGCTTCCAGCACGTCGGTCATTAGCCACTATTGCTAGTTATGCAAATAAAAATGCAAAAACTAGCATGCTATTTTTCTACTTTACAAAGGACCAGATGACTAAATTCTTCGCATCTCTAAATGATAGCAGTGTTAACTTTAAACCTCCCAAAAATTCTATATCTGCGAATCAGGAGCGACCAATTTACCCAGATGTATAGCAGCTCTTCTATATGTTAAAACTTTGTTAGAATATAGTTTTCTGAAACACGAAATTTATCAACTACAGGTTTTAGCTTCAACGACAAAATAAAGGCGCAAATTGTGCGTCCTATGTATAACCCCTAATATAATTTGGGGTTGCGGGGATTTGAGTTTTAGACATATGTATCATTGGATTTCATTTGCCATTTCTTTTATAGCGTAAATAGTTCTATTAAATACTCTTTCTGCTTCTTCCTGAGTAAACCTTTTATCTGGATGTTGTGCATCATTACGTCTGCTATTCAGATATCCTAGGTCAACCATAAGTTCTCGTTTTACCTTTTGACCTCTCAGTTCTCTAAGTATTTTTCCCCAATTCAAAAATTTGCCAATTTTAGGTATAGCGTTCTTTCCAGTTTTTTTCTTATAGAATTTTCTTAGTATCCCTTCAACAGCTCTGAGATTAAGCATGACAGAAGGTGTCCATAAGCTAATTAGTATATTTGTCATACCGTCTTTCATGTCGGCTCTTATTTCTTCTGGTATTTTCTTAATTTCAGTATCTTGGAAAAATCCAGATACACCTTCTCTTAGTTTTGTAGGGTTTAAGGTCGTATCATCCACTTCCAGAATTAACTTTCTGGTACGTAGGATATCGTTAACGATATGATTCCAATTCCCCCCACTAAGATGATTTTTTATAAATTCAACTTCTGTATCTTTGATTATATTTTCTGTTTTTTCATAAGAATTCAATGTCGTTGTTATTCCCGTTAGAAACAAATCGAGAGCCTTGTCATGAATGCCACATTTACTTAAACGGTCTTTAAATTGACTTAATTGCCATAATATTGTCCAATTTTCAGTTTCAGGACCAATTTTTTTACCTTTGGACCTTGCTTCCAAAGAATGATAAAGGTAACCCAAATAGAAAAGGTCTGAATAATCTACCATGTCGTTCAGATAATATCGTATATTGTTCTTTAAATAGGTTTTGCCTTTTTCATTTTTCATAAAACTTGCCGCCTATATCCATTATATTGTTTGGTAGAAATGCTCTATCAATAGCGCCATACAATTCGTTTTTAGATGTATGAATATAAACTTGCGTCGAAGACAAATCCCTATGTCTTGCGAAGGCTTTTGTAAGTGTGATATTGCCATTAACTGCCCTATTGAAAGACGTAATTGCATAGTGTCTCAAGCTATGCGTAGAAAGCCTAAACAAGCGTCTAGTAGCCCTATTAGCTACGCTCTCCTCTGTCTTGTCATAGACCTCATTAAACCCTGCAAGTGCTATGTAGTGCCTGAATACCTTCCTAGCATAATGCAAGTCCACATGGTGCAATCTCGTATGGCTGTATCGTTTGTCCGTGTAGAAAAGGAATCCTTGAGAATCGTCAAGCTCCTTAGTATGCTTCCTTATGTAGTCTAGCGTTTGGTTAAATAGAAACTCTGGTATCTTCTGAACGTCAAGCGTTTGAGCCTTTTCTGTGTGGACTTTTAGCGTGTGAGCCGAGAAGTCGAAATCGCCAATATTGATCTTGACTGCCTCCCCTATCCTCAAGCCACAGAAAGCCTGATAGGAAAATAGCAAAAGCCAGCGTTCATCGTCTATCACACTTAGGAACTTGACTAGCTCCTCATGCGTAAAGCCCTTATTTATTGCCCCGTATTTCCTGAAATTATTGTGCTTCCACTTGTGTGTATAATGATGAGAGATAAGCTTCTGAAGTTGCTCTACACGCCATTTGCTAAGCAAGGGCAAAAGCTCCCTAAGCTCTCCCTTAATGCGCTCTAGCTCCTCTAGCTTAGTGCCTTCGTTTATTGCCATGATAGACACCACGAGGCTAGTGAGCCTGACGTATAGCACTTCGTCTGATAAGGGGTAGATTTGAACCCTGCCTGTTCGGGCAAGGAGAATTGAACTCCTGCAAGGCGATGTTGGCACAGGGAAGTAAAACCGAAGAAGACGCCTTGCCCGGGTCCGAATCCCGGCCGATTCGAACCCTCGGCTTGGGCTGGGCTTGGGGCTAGCGAGAACACGCCGAACGCCTCCGAAGGAGGCTCTGAGGGCGTGTTCTCTTGCTTGAGCTGGGCGGGCATCGACTCCTTCGGAGTCGATATTGGACAGCATGGCTGTCCAAGCATGGCGAGCCCTTGGGCTTTGAGCGTGGGGTGGGGTAGATTTGAATGGAGGGTAGCTGTGCTTAAATTGTTTGCTATTGGTATATGTGAAGGGATATGAGTGGTAAAGAAGGGTAAGGATATTGAACGGATGATGAAAGAAAACAAGCCAGCACGCTTTTGGTATGATATGGCTATCATTTTGCCTATGCTTGTTTTTCTTATATTTTCACTTGTAGGTCTATACACCAACCTTTTAGCATACACTACTACTCTTGTTGTCGGCTTGGTGGTAAGTTTTATTGGATACAACGAATCAGTAAAGCGCAGAAGCTCGCTATACAGCAAACTAGATAAGATTCCAGCCGATACGGCGTTCTTTTGGTCTATTGTCCTTATGTTCCCTCTC
>JAJYXO010000036.1 GCA_021801765.1 Microcaldota archaeon
GCCTCGCTCTGGACATCAAAGTGTCAAACTCCTCTTTGGCCATCTCCGTTACATCAGGCTTCATAAATATCTCTCCAGCCTCTTGGAACTGGCCGCACTCCACATTGTACTTTTCCTCTACATATTTGCACACCATTTCCATACTCTTCTTTTCCCTGATTATCTTCAACGCAGTTTTAGGCCCAACACCATCTATTCCCTCGTTAAAATCCGTGCCTATTAACATGCCAAGCATAACCAGCTGCTGCCTGTCGATCCCAAGGTGCTCAAGAAGCTTTTTAAGGAAGATTCTCTCCGGCTCCACGTCTATGTATACGTTCTTCCTGGGCAGTTTCCTTCTGCCTGTTATCGTCATATTCCTTACAACCACATCTGAGCCAAAAAGGAAGAGGTCATAGTCCTGGCTTGCAGCCGCATATACAAGACCACTGTGGGCAAGGTATGACGCCTGCGCCTCTCCTTCCCCAGGTGCCTGCATAAACGGTATGCCCATATATCCAAGCAATTCCTTAGAACTCTCAACAACCTCCTTTGTTATTCTGGTGCTTGCCATAGCATGCATGCGCGCTTCTTCAATGGTACCTTCCTCCTTTGCCTTCTTCCATTCTTCCATAGCTTCTGACCTTCTCTTCATCCTAGCAGCTATTGTTCTCTGCTTGAGGTGCGGAGGTATTCCATCGAAGATGAATACCGGATTTATCCTATGTTCCATAAGGCTGATTATCCTATAAAAGAGCCCAGAGAGGTGGCTAGTTACCCTGTTCTTGGAGTCTACAAGCGGAGAGCCGTCTGGCTGCCTTATTATCGATAGAAACTGATAGATGGTATTATAAGCATCTATTGCTATCGTCTTACCTGAAAGCTCATCGAAAGTTACCCTCTCCTTCACATCTGCAACAAGCGAACCGAGATCTACGGCCAACCAATCATCTGTCCGGTTCCTTCTTAAAGGCAGCATCTCCCAGCGTTATTGGCCCACTTCTGCTTGTTCTTACTTCTCCTCCTTTTGCAGGTATCTCAGTAAGCTTTATCCCTAGTTCTTTCTCTATCTTCTTTGTTAATGTTATACTTGGGAGCATTTTTTCCTGCTCTACCCTGAGCATGGTGCTCTCCTTCTCGTTGATTATCTCAGCAAGGACATTGAGTGGCATTCCTAGCCGTTCTCTTGCATCTCTTATCGCCTTTCCGTATCCGCTTATTACCTCTTCTTCAGGCTCCTCTGCCTTTTTCAGTGGCCTTGTATTTACTCTTTTCTTCTCTTCGCCAACTATATCTATTACATTCTTGCCAGCAGAACAAGATTCGCATGCAGCCATCTCTGCCCCTTCTATCTCCACAATGTACAGGGCAGGAGTCTCCCTGCCGCATACGTCGCATTCGTACATGGCGTCATCAGCGCATGCCTTGAACCTGCGCAATCTTACATCTCTGCCAAATATTATATATGTTTGCTGGCAATCTTTTGTGGATAATCAAATGGCTTCAGCAGGAAGATCGAAAGTCGCTGGAAAAAATGAGAGAAGGACAATAACGCTAATCTTCATAATAGCATGCTTCTTCTCCCTTGTCTATCTCTTGACAGCAACGATGCCTGTCTTTCTGAAGATATTGCTCTCTCTGCTCTCACTAATGGTTACAGGCTATATTATCTCATCTACCAATGGTTTCCCAAACCTAGGGGGTATACTTTACGCAGGAAGCGTAAAATCAGTTACAGACGGCTCCTTGGTGATAATCAATCATGCCGCAATTCGCAATGCAAGGGTCTGGAATCTAATAACTGAATGGGGCCTCGTAATGAGTTTTGGCGCGCTCTCTTACTTCATATTCAGGAAGCGGATAAGCAAACGCATGCTTGCCATAGGCCTAGCATCAATCCTGCTTATACAAGTTTTCATACTTCCATACCTTTCGATAGCAGTAAACTTCCTTAATCTTCCATCGGCCGCAAGCTCTGCCACCTCCTCTGTAAGCAGCATCTCGTCATCTGGCCCTCTCTCGCTTATCCCATACTTTCTGCTTGCAGTTTCAATAGCCGGCGGCTTTGCAGTGTATCTCCTGGCCACCCTTGCCTACGGCGCTGGCATAACCATCTACAAAATAGTTGCTTTTGTAAGCTCAAACGTGCTCCACACCGGCGCGCATAATGCGCTTCCAGGTCCGTTAGCTGCGCCAGTAATACCCGGCATAACCCTTCCCCTCGCTGTAGGCTTGATCTCCCTTGCCATAATAATAACCACACATGAATTCTCACATGGAATAATTGCTAGGATCAACAAGCTGAAGATAAAATCTGTTGGATTGCTTATGTTTGGAATAATCCCCATAGGCGCTTTTGTAGAGCCAGATGAAAAATCAGTAGGCAAGCTTCCAGTGCATGAGCAGAATAAGATAGCTATAGCAGGCATCTCAATCAACTTCCTTACCATGCTAGTTGCGGCTCTGTTCATGATCCTCACAATCGCATACATACTGCCTTCCTATTTCTCTACTCATCTTGTCATAATATCTACATTGCCAGGAACCCCGGCATACAATACAATACCTGTTAACTCTGTGGTTCTAAAATGGAACAATTATACTATAACAACGCTTGCATCAGCGTATAACGCGCTGAAACTAGACAAACCAGGATCTTCTGTAAGCGTAGTTACTAACAACGGATCCTATACCCTGATTGCAAATGCAACCGGAAAGATAGGAGTCCTAGTTATGCAGGAACAAATGCCAAAATCCCATGGCCTCGCAACGGGGGTTGTGAATTTCTTTTATTCCCTATTCTCAGTCCTTTTTATGCTCAGCTTTTTTATAGCTGTGATTAACCTGCTTCCGATACCAATGTTTGATGGCTGGAGAATCTACAAAATGGTGATGAGCAGAAGGAAGGCAAATGCACTAGCAATATTTACTGTGATACTATTCCTTACACTCTTCATTCCATGGGCTTGGAGCCTTTAGCATGCATGCCAATAATGGGGCATGAACTGCCTGTCGCAATGAAACCGACACTAGCCTACAGCGTTTAAATACTCCTACCTGCTTTATATATCTGAAAATGCAACATTAAACCCATGTCATTAAAAGAAACCTTAACAGAGGCAGGATTCTCAGAAAACGAAGCAGAAAGATTGGCTAATGATGATTGGTTTGCGCCGCGCAATTCCATAAAAGCGCAAAAGAGATAAAGGAAAAGATAAAAACAATTGCAAATACATACCTCACAACTGAAACAGCTATTCGCAATGCAGTCCTTTCTTACTCTCGATTCGCAAGTTTCAACCACCAGAGAGTGCTCCAAGGAATAAAGGATGCATATAACTGCACAGCAGAACAGGCCTCAAAAGCAGTCTTCTCATTCCCTCCATTTGCAAACCTCGACCACCAGAGAGTGCTCAGGCAGCTTAGCAGAATAGGAAGAATTGTCGGTTTAAACAGAAATTATGTAATAGAAAGAATTCTTGAAAATCCAGCTCTCGCAGGCTACTCTGCAAAGAGGTACCTTGCAGCAATAGACATAGGAAGGGAGCTCAGGAAGGAAGGCATATCCGACAACGTGGGTATTACCTGCGTTTGGTTCAGTTATTACGGCAAATCCCCATACGTGCCTGATACCAAGAGGCTCAGGATTGCCCAGGCAGCCAAACGGGAATGAACGGAGAGCCTCCGCTTATGACTGCAATGAGGAAGAGGCTGCGCACCGCAGGCTGAAGGCTGTAAGTATACAAACAGCGAGTGGCCATGCATCAGTAACAATTTTGTTTATCTAAAGATGAAGCATAGGCAACCCTGGAGTATGAATACATAACATTTGATATTGCATCACAAAAATGTCTAATATTTACATATTTTGATTAGACACCTGCAGGGAATATGCGAATAAGCGCGTTGATACTTACAGGGTTGCAAAGGCTCCCCGAAACCTGTAAGTCTATAAGTATAGCAGCTGTTGGATTATCCAGAGTTCCGCTGCCTTAAGTTACAAATGCAAGGGCACAGTTACCACGGGACCTCCTTTATTCTGGCTTTGTTTGCAAGCATGTTTGTTGATCTGTGCAGTATGCCAGTCAAAATTGCCAAAAACAGGATTCCTAAAATCCCAGGAAGATGCCCTAAAGGAAGCGCAAAGAGAAGTGCAAAAATCAGGAACATATACTGGTCCATTATCGCAGAGCTTTGCCCCTCCTTCTTCCCTATTCTTCTTTTGATGAAACTGCCTGTAAGGTCTCCGGCATGAGTGCCCAGGCTGAGGAGTATTCCAACCACAAGCATATATGGAATAAAGATTGACTCTATTCCTCCTATCAGGCAGCCGGAGAGTATTCCAAGCACAGTGCCTCTTATTGTCTTGTGCTTCCCAAAGATAGGTTTACCAAAGAGTTTCCTTCCGAGGTCCAACGGCCTTCCTCCGCCAAAGATGACAGGCGCGCCGTTTGCAACATATGCAGGGAAGATGTATATTATCGGATATATTACCCATGAATAGAGGAGCGATAAAAGCGACAATCAATACACCACTCCTTCAGCATGCCTTTCTGAGCCCCCTCCCTTGAACTTTCCGAATTTATCCTTAACGAACTCAAGTGCGCCTCTCTCTGCCTTCTCCCCTCCTACACAGACGATATCTCCGGATTTGTTCTTAACAGCCACAATAAGATCGGGCCTCTTAGATATTATCCTTGTGAGCGCCTTCCTTATTATCTCCCTATCCTCATCCCTCTCAAATACAAATTCTTTGCTTCTGGATTCTAGCATATCAGTCTCTATTGCTTCTGCAACAAGCACTGCTATTCTCTCCATATAGCCTGCTTGCTCTTTGTTAGATTTGTTCGTCCTCTCCATCAACTCTTCTATCCTCTTCCCTACCCCTCCAATATCCGCGTTGAGCAGCTCAGATGCCTTCTTAATCTCTCCGTCTTCCTTCCTGAAATAATCCAGCGCAGCATTGCCTGCAACAAACTCTATCCTGTTTACTCCGTCATGTATCTTATATGCATTTGTTATCTTCACCATTCCAATCATGCTTTCCACCGAAGCCACATGCATTCCTCCGCAAGCCTCAGCATCTATTAGGCCTCCATCCTTATCCTCAATGATTACCATCCGCATGACTCTGGACGGCACCCCGTGACCTTGGTATATGGAAAATCCGTATTTGCCCTCTGCCTCTCCCCTTTTCATCTCGGTTATTCTTACCTTAATTCCCCTAAATAGCGCGCTGTTTACAAAATCTTCCATCTTCCTTACCTGATCAGCATCGAGCTTCTCATAGTGAGCTACGTCTATATGTGCCTTCTCAGCGCCTTTCCTTGCACCCTCCTGCCATGCATGCTTACCTAGCACATGCCTAGCAGCTGCGCTCATGAGGTGCGTTGCTGTGTGATGCGCCATAAGTCTCTCCCTTCTATCAATATCAACTTTGCACTCTACGCTCTCCCCTTCTTTTATTCTGGCTCCCTTTTCCACAAAATGCGCTATTACTCCATCCGCTTTCTGGACATCCAGTACCTTGAACCCGTTTATACTGCCTTTATCTGCCTCCTGACCTCCGCCTTCAGGATAGAAAGGAGTAGAATCTAGCACTACTATGCCACCAGAATGGTAAAGTACCTTGGACTTAGATTCAGTGGCAAAAGAGTAGTAAAGCTGCTTTGTCTTAGGAAGGTCCTTCTCTATATGTATCTCTTTCTTCTTTGCGCCTTCTACGAAATCTCCCTTCATTATGCCTTCGTAGATGCCCTCCGGAACCTCTATTTTCATACCTCTCTTCGCAGCTTCCGAAGCAAGGAGCTCTGGAGGTATGCCATTGCTCTCATACAGTGTGCGCATCTCAACTGCAGAAGGGATTTTCTTCTTCGATATTACAGATTCTATTATTTTCGACGCATTGCTCCTGCTGCTGGCATACCTCTTTCTCTCCGCGCTTATGACTTCTGAGAAAAGGCTTAGGCTCTCCTTTAACTCAGGGAACATTTTCAGCTCCGAAGCTTCCATCTCTGCTATCTTCTCCAGCTCTACGCCTAGTTTATATTCTTCTATGAAGCCTAACGATCTTCTCAGTATGACGCGGAGATTGTATCCTCCTCCTATGTTCGATGGCAAAGCGCCATCTGCTATAGCGAAGAGAAGAGTTCTTGTATGGTCCAGCACTGCGTAAAGCGCCTGAGCAGGCTTCAGCTTCTTAATGTAATCTTCCTGACTTATTCCCGCCTTCTCTGCAATATCTAATTCTGCGTTTGCCTTACTAGTCCTCTCTGTCATGTCTAACTCGCTGGATGCTTCCGCGTACCTCCTGAACTGCTCTTCGTCTATCTCAAAGCCAACCTTTTTATCAAGCCTAGCTAGTATGCCGTTAAAGACCGCCTCATATGCAGTGTTGAAACCCGAATAGAACCAGAGCAGTCTCTCAAATCCCCATCCTACATCTACAACCTTGCCCCCAAGCTCCTTAACCCTCCCGCTCGAGCTCTCAAATTGGGTGAAGACGCTGTTTACCAGTTCTAAGCCATTTGAAAAACTCTCAAGGCAGGGTCCGAACTCTGACATGTCTCCCATTGCCCATGCATCTTCTATGTAAACAAGATCCTCCTTCTTCACACCTAGGACTCCCGTAAGGAAATCGTAGTTGAGGCGTATTGTCTCGTCTCTCCAGTAGCCCTTCTTAGGATAATCAAAGGCATGCTGCCCTGCCATCATAAAACTGGTCAGATGCCTACCAGTCACTCCAACGTTCTCTATGTCATTGAATCTCAGGCAGATCTGCGGCACTATCAGCGGATTCTCCTGGTACTCGAAGCTCATGTTGCCATTCTCTATTCTCTGGAAATCCTGTATGCTTGCTATGGTGAAATAAAGATCCTGCCTCCACCTGCTTACTACTGGATATCTGCCTACCGACGCATGCCCCTTTTTCACAAAGAAGCCTTCAAACTTTTTCCAGAATGCATCATAGGTTTCCTTCCTCTTGCTCTTCCTGAAAAATCCATACTTCGTGTGCGATGGGTCGTCGCATGCGTCTCTCTCCGAGATGCTCCAGAAATTCTTTCCGCATATGCTGCACTTTCTCCTTTCGAACCCCTCTTCCTTAAAGACCTCAGTTTGGTAAAATGACTTGTAATCCTTTGAGAACTCCTTTCTTAAGCCATCTTTTGTAAGCGTAAACTCCATCATATCATCCTGCCCATACAAAGCACTTCTTATTGAAGAAAGTGCACCAATTGCACTTCCATTTCTCCTTCTCAGGAACAGGTCTTGCTTCCCTGCCGCCGTTCCAGAATTCCATGTAATCCTTAAGCCTCTCAACCAGCTCCTCCCCGTTGTAATCTATCATATACCTTGCCAGCTCCGAGAGGTTCTCCCTTTCCAGGTAGATTACCTCTAGTTTCTCATCTATTTCAGGCAGCATATGCATCTGGTCAAACATGGCTTTGTAGATGCTATCAAGGCTTCTTTCTCCTTCTTCTATACCCAGCCCTGCAAGCTCATTCCTGAAGCTCTCAGAGATTCTCATATCGCCTAAGCCGTACATCTTAGAAAAGTTAGGATATGAGAAGTCCCCGTTCTTGAGCTCTGCAAGCAACTTCTTGTATATGCGCGCCTGCACGCTGTCTGATTCCCCAAGCATTGCGCCTTTTGCATCTTTTTTAGTCTTATATTCCACTATCCTTGCCTTTCCTTCGCAGAGCTTTATTGCATCTATCTTGCCGCTTATGCCATATCCGTTGATAGAGCCCCAGATCTTAAGTTCGCTGCACTCTCCCTTCTCATTAAGAGTCCGCATCGAGACGCGGTTTTCGTATGCATCCTTATATAGCCTGTCAGGATAGGTGACAGGTTTGGCCTCAAGCTCTACGAAGTACTCTGCCTGCTTCTCCGAATGGCGCTGCATGCCCTTCTGCATCTGCATTGTCATCTCCTTGCCGTAGAGGGCATAGAGCTCCATCTGCTTCTCGCACCATGCCTGGCTCGCTATCTCCTTTACCCCTATCCTCCTCTTCCCAAGCCTAAGCAGCGCATTCTCTCTCATGTGGATACCATTTTCAGACCGCCTACCTATCTTCATCGCAAAACTGCTCAGCGATCACCTAACTCATCACAATATTCTTATAAATTGGCAATATTAATAACCTTATGTCACTGCTGGGGAAGTACGACCTCTTCATTTTCGACTGGGACGGCACCCTTAGCACATCAACCCTGCTGGTGCGCCTCTCCCGCTTCCTCAGGCCAGGCTATAACATCGATTATGCAGTTTCACATATCTCCAAGTACACGCCGGGCTCTCTCGATATGAAACATCTTATACATGAAGAGAAAGGGAATGCAGCCTATGCGCGTTTCTACGACTTTTATTCCATCCTATTCTCACCAAAGCTGAAGGCCGACACGCTAGAGATGCTTGGTAAGCTTAAGAGATCCGGGAAGAAGCTTGCGATCTTCAGCGACTCTAACAACTATAGGCTTATGAGCGAGATGAGAAAACTCGGAGCCATAAGCTATATGGATACTGCGATAGCAGCCAATTCCATACACAGGTACAAGCCTGACCCGACAGGCATACTCATGATAATCAAAAAACACAGGATAAAAAAGAGCAGATGCATCTACATAGGCGATATGGCATCTGATATACTCACTGCCCGCCTTGCAGGGATAAGCTCATGCTGCGTTGCTGATGGCTTCGGCAGGTATGAAGAGTTAAAGAGAGGAAGGCCTAGCTATCTCTTCAGCAGCCTAAGCTCCCTGAGCAATGCACTGGTGTGACCATGGCGAAGCTTAGGTATTACCTTATAGAGACCTTCGAACCTACATTACTCTACGGACTTCTCTGGGGCGCGCTCGGTGTAGCTGCTGCAGTCGCTGGGGGCGGATCAGAGATACTGTTTGGCCTCCTTGCAGTCGGAGGGGTAGTTTCTGCTCAGATCGGTGTTAATCTTCTTGATGATTATTTCGATTATAAACTCGGCATAGACAAAGAGACTACAAAGACGAAGTTCAGCGGAGGAAGCATCCTTGTAGCAGAGAAGAAGGTTTCTACTAGATACCTCGCATATGGCGGTATGGCATTTTCGCTATTGGCTCTGCTTGCTGGGATCCGCATAATATTGGGCATTCCATCAATAATTCCAATTGTAATCATAGGTGGCATTTCTGTGCTCTTCTATGCCAGATACATGGTAAAAGTCCCTTTCCTGGCAGAGATAATAACCGCGTTAAACTTCACACTCATACCTGTAGGAGCATATGCTGTCACAATGGGCTCTTTCTATGGCATATCGCATCCTCTACTCGCATTCATAGCTGTCGGAATGTTTGTTGGCAACGCCATAATAGTCAATGGCATGCCTGATAGGAAACCTGATAAGAAGCATGGAAGGAGAAGCGGTGTGGTGCTGCTTAGGAACAACAGGAGCATCGGCAGATATCACCTCGCCTGGCGCTTTGCAACTCTCTTCTTCCTTGGTTTAGGGGTGCTGCTCGGATACCTTCCTACTCTCGATATCATTGCCTTTGCCGCTTTCCTGCTGATCTCACTATATGTATACAATGGCATAATAACATACAAGAATCCTGCCTCATATGAGAAATACATGGGAGTAAATAGCCTGTCATTCTTCGCGCTTACTTTTATACTTCTCATAGCATATTTCATATAAGGTGCAGATATGAAAGGATATGGATTCTACAAGTACGGCGGCATAGAGGCAATGCAAGAGATCGAAATTCCGGATCCTGAAGCAGGAGAGGGGGAGATACTAGTAAAGGTAAAATATGCATCGATAAATAGATTGGATCTGCTCGTTCGCAGCGGCTATCATGGGCTTAAGCTAGAAATGCCGCACTTCCCAGGCACAGACGTCGTCGGAGAAGTGATCAACACGGGGAAAAATGTAAACGGGATTGGCAAAGGAGACCTTGTAGTCGCAAACACTCTCTTCGGCTGCGGCAAGTGCAGCAGGTGCTCTTCAGGGCATGAATCCCTCTGCCCTGACTGGAAGGTGATAGGGCTGCATACGAATGGCTCTTATGCAAACATTGTGAAGGTACCTGCCTCTGCAGTCCTCCCTACTCCAAGCGGCTATTCTATCGAAGAGCTAAGCGCAATGCCCCTAAGCCTTTCTGTCAGCTGGAGGGCAATCTCCCTTGCAAGCGAGCAGCGCGGCAAGACTTTAGTGGTGCGCGGTGCATCAGGCAACGTAGGCATCTACTCCATAATGCTGGCAAGGGCAATGGAGATGAATGTCATAGCACTTACAAGAAATCCTGATAAAGCTGCGCTGCTAGAGTCTATTGGCGCGGATAGAGTTATCCTGACAACAGAAGGCGAAGACGCAGTGATAAAAGAGGTAAAAGAAGCAGGAGGAGCAGATCTCATAATAGAGGTATCCGGATCGACCCTTGGGTACTCGGTGAGGATGGCAAAAGAAGGGGGAATTATCGCACTTTTCGGCACGATAGGAGGTACCGAGTCTGCAGTTAACATACCTTCATTGTACCTTAAGAGCACAACAATAGCAGGCATGCATAATGCGGATAAGTCGGATCTCTCCAAAGCACTCACATTCGCAAAGGAAAATGGAATAAAGCCCAAGATAGCAAAGGTATTTCCAATAAGCGATGTGAAAGAGGCGCAAGCTGCATTCGAAAGCTCTAAATATTTCGGCAAGATACTCCTTAGGCATTAGGCGTCTTAATGGAAAAAAAGAAGATTAATTACAAGCTCGCTGCTTTTCTCCTTCTTCCACTTCTGTTATGGCCGCTCTCTTTCATAGTGCTAAGGCCTTGGTTCGTCTATGCCATGGCTGCATCTACCATCTTCCTAGGAAGCCTCTCACTTCTCTGGTTCAGGAGCTATATAAGGTTTAATACAAAGAGCATAGCCTATGCAATCGCCGTAGGCGCCATAGCTTCTGCTGGTCTTTACCTGATCTTCTTCTTCGGCAATATATTTGTATCCATGATAGGCTTGTCAGGCCAAGTTTCAGATGTCTATGGAATGCTCTATGCCGGAAACAGGGTTGCCATAGCCGTAATCCTGCCATTCATAGCTGTCTTCGAAGAGATCTACTGGAGGGGAGGCTTGCAAGGTTACGCCAGAAAGAGATCCAAGATATTTTCAAAAGCACCGTGGGTTGCTTCAACAGCCTACTACTCGCTTATACATCTATCAACGCTAAACCCAGTTCTTCCTCTGGCTGCATTTGCAGTAGGGCTTGTCGCTTCGCTAATAGCCGAGAAATACGGCATTGTAGCCTCTTCTATTGCCCATGTAATCTGGATAGAGGCCATAGTTATATTCTTACCGGTAATCTGATGGAAAGCAGCGAGATAAACGATATATTCTCTTCCATACACGGCAGATATGACATCATGAATCACCTCTTCAGCCTATGGATAGACACGTTATGGCGAAGAAGTGCGGCAGAGGCAGCCCTCTCCGGAGGCCCACGCATACTCGACATAGCGACAGGGACTGGAGACCTGGCGATAGAGATAAGCATGCTGGCCCGCAAGACAGGGAAGAAAGTGAAAATACGCGGCGTGGATTTCAATAGGAGCATGCTAGCAATCGGGATCAAAAAGGCAAAAGAGATGGATATAGCCTTTGACATCGGAAATGCGCACCACCTTCCATATAAAAGCTCGTCTTTCAATGTTGCAATTTCAGGGTTCGCGCTTCGAAACCTTGAGCCTCTAGATCTGGCGATGTCCGAGACATACCGCATACTCTCTCCAGGCGGCATATTTGTCTTCGTAGACATGGCACTGCCAGATGGCCGACTCTCCAGGGATTTCTTCAATGCTTACCTGGGATTGATGGAATTTGCCGGAAGCTATGTCAATGACAAGGCATATTCATGGCTTGCACACAGCATTCGCAGTTTTGATGTGAGCAGGGCATCAAGGCTTGCAAAGAAAGCCGGGTTCAACGGCGTAAAAGTGAGGCGATTGGCTACAGGCATAGCATACATGATGACAGGAAGAAAATAAACTCATTCGCGTATCCTTATGCTCTCTGCATATTTCTCCATAGCTGCATATCCGAGCTCCCTTATCTTCGAAAGAGCGCTCTCAACGTATTCATTATTCATCTCTATAGCTTTTAGGCAAGCTTCCTTCTCATCAAGCAAAAGCTCAGCGCGTATTGAAGAAACGATGTTTGATATCTGCATTCCATCACCTCCTATACGTTCATCCACATCATCCTTTATCTGGAATGCCATGCCTATATCTTTGCCAAATTCGAAAATTGCCTCAGACTTTCCATTTTTCTTATATACCGCAGGCGCGCTGCAGCATGCTGCAATCAGCGAGGCGCTCTTTAGCCTTGCTATCTCTTTGTATTTTTCAATGCTCGGCACCTTCCCGGATCTCTGGTTTGCGCTATCCAGCAATTCACCTGCGCACATCTCCATTGCCGCCTTGCTTATGTGAGACATGACCTCTTCTCCATACTTCGCAGAGAGGCTTATCGCCCTAGAGATTAATGCATCGCCTGCCAGTATTGCCGCATCGTTGCCATACATCACATGCACTGCGGTAAGCCCTCTTCTTTCCTTATCCCCATCTATCATGTCATCATGTATGAGAGATGAAACATGCATCATCTCTGCAGCCAGTGCTAGGTCTACGAACTTCCCAGGCATCTCTCCTATCATGTGGGCTCCGATAAAGACAAGCGCAGGCCTGACAAGCTTGCTCACCCCTCCTAGAAGGTGTGTTGCAGGGATGAAGAGTTCTTCGTTTACAAACTCATCTTCTTGCACAGACGCAAGTCTAGCTGCTGTAAGGCGGAGGGTTTCTGCAACATCATCAGGAAGGTCAGCTATGAACTCTCTATAAGGTTTTAAACTCTGCAACATGCAGCTCAGTTAATCATAAACCCGTCAAGGTTTTTATACGTTCTTCAAAAGAGTAGCAGCTCAAGGTTAGGCAGCTTACTAAGCATATGTTTCATCACCGGCCAGATACTTTGTTTTTCCTTCCTTAGGAAGTTGACAAATGTATAAAAAAACTAATCGGCAAGGATTGAATAACGGAAGTTAAACAACTTCCATAAGAAATACGCTCACTCGCTTATATTTAGCGCATAAGTGCCATTTACCTTGAGATCCATCCTCTTTGCAAGTTCAGATTTCTCAGTATTGAGTATCTTTATGTATCCTTTCCATTTTGTGGTAAGCTCATTCGATCCGCAGATAGGGCAGACCTCCCCCTGGGCTATTATCACCCTGCACTTCTTGCAAGCTTTCTCTACCAACCAATCACTTTTTGTGCTTCTGCTGGACTTTCTCCTTCTTAGGCTCTTTAAGCCATTCCAGCTTTCCAAGCCCCTCTGGCCTCATAGTCAACGCTATCTTGGTATCTTTTATATTGTTCTTCATGCTTATGGTGGATACTTTCACATAAACCTGGTCACCTTTCTTAAGCGTCCTTCCGCTGTTCTTAAGAGTGAAGACCCCTGTTTTCCTGTCAAGCGTTATGAAGTCGTTGGTTATCTGCGAGAGATGCACCAGGCCATCTATAGGCCCTAGCCTAACAAAGCATCCGAATTCCACCAGCTCTGAGACCTCCCCTGGGGCTATTTCCCCTACATCGAGCCCGAAAACCAGCATGTCGAAGGTTATATCATGATGTGTTGAAGGATCTCCTGGCATAATCTCTCCGTCGCTGATATCTCGTATGTTGAAGACTGCCAGTATAACCCCAACATCTTTATCTATGAACCTTTCATACTTCTTCTGCAGTATCTCCTCTGCGGCTTCATCTATCTCCTTCCCAAAATAAGCTGGAGGTATGCTCAATGTATCTCGGACCGTATAAATATTATACAAACTGACACCTAACTATCAATTAAAATATATACTAATTGCAAAAGCTATAAAATACTATCTCAATGCCCCGTTAACGCCCATGCTGACAACCCATACGCCTTTCCCCCTGAGTTTCCTTTTCAGTTCCATATCGTTTGTGCATACTGTGCAGCCTGCCTTTAGCGCCTTGGAGAGTATCCATGAGTCTACTTCGCTATTGTCTTTATCTACGTCGCACCTCTTCTCTGCTTCACTCCTGCCCGCAATTGCGTATTTTGCGCTCTTCTTTCCACTTCTACCTATGCCCTCTAGCTCCCTCAGCACTCCTCTCGAGACTACAATCTTGTACCCTGGCAGTGATTCATCTGCAACGCTAAAGACATTGAACCCCCTGGAAAACCCGAATATTATTGAACTGGTATCTATTATCATGCACCGCAACTGAACACCATTAGACACTCTCAATGTTTACTCACTGATATTATTATAAATGTTGATTTGCCAATAAGTTCATACTGAAGATATGGATGTCAATCAGCGACTTTGCTACGGATGTAACAGGTTCCGCACAAGGCACCTTGCCAATGCACAAGAATGATTATTGCACTGTGTCCTTTTTCGGGAATGAAGCATTCTAAAGTAGCAAATGCGCTTTACACTCATATCTGACCTTGAATTCCGAAAGGCATGACTAAATGGATATGGATGTATATGCGGAAGAGCTAATAAACGCCTACGAACACCCAAAACACAAGGGAAAGGCTGACAAGCCTACCATAGATATGCACGAAGAGAACATCTCCTGCGGAGATAAGATAACTATACATATTGCCATAGAAAACGACAAGATAACAGACGCAAAATTTGAAGGCACAGGGTGCGTTATATCAATGGGCTCTGCAGATTACCTCTGCGATTCGCTAATAGGCATGAGCCTTGAAGACCTGGAAAAGGCGGGTAAGGACTTTGTGCTTAACATTATACAACTTGATCCAGGCCCTCTGCGCATGCACTGCGCAACTCTCTCGCTAAGGGCGGCAAAGAAAGCAGTGCTCGAATATGAGAAGAAACCCATAGACGTGCAGACTAAGGAGCTTTAAGCTATCTTTATCTCTATCCTTTTCCTGTGCGCTCCTTTATTGTCGAATTTGGCAAGCGTTATTCTGCCTATCTCTTTTGTATTGGCTACGTGCGTGCCTCCATCAGCCTGAAGGTCCACTCCTTCTATCTCCACAACTCTGATCTTCTCCAACCCTTTAGCAATATCCTCTCCTGGTTGTGTCTTTATCAGGTTGGGTATCAAATTCGCCTCCTCCTGAGTCAGGAACCTAGAATTTACTGTATGTCCTTCCTCTATAACTGCCTGCGCCTCCTCTATTATTTTCACAGCTAATTCTCTGTTCAATAAAGGGCAGTCGAAATCGGCGTGCGCTTTATCTACATAAATCATGCCTCCAGTGAACTTTACATCAGGCTGGTGCCTAGCAAGTATGGCAGAAATAAGATGAACTGAGGTGTGGTATTTCATAAGTGAATACCTCCTTTCCCAGTCAAGTTTGCAGCTTACCTTGTCTCCGATTGAAAATCCCTCAGACGAATTGAGCGCATGCAGGATGAGTTCACCGTTTTTCTTTACATCGACAACTTGGCGCTCTACCCCATTTGCACTGATGGTTCCTGTGTCATTTAATTGGCCTCCCCCTGTTGGGTAAAATGCTGTTCTATCAAGCTGCACTATGGCGCCGTCGATCGCCGTTATCTCCGCATTGAATTCTTTCATGTATGCTTCTTTCCAATATAATCTATCAACCATTCAAACACGCTTCAGAGACTCTCTTTATCATCATATATCAGAAATACCTCGTCTCATCATCTATTATAAATACAACTATAAAATCTTATAACTATCTGGATATCGTTGTAGATGCCACAAAAGCCAAAGGCCCCTACCTGCTTTATATATCTGAAAATGCAACATTAAACCCATGTCATTAAAAGAAACCTTAGTAGAGGCAGGGTTCTCAGAAGACGAAGCAGAAAGATTGGCCAATGATGATTGGTTTGCGCAGCGCAATTCCAATAAAAGCGCAGAAGAGATAAAGGAAAAGATAAAAACAATTGCAAATACATACCTCACAACCGAAGCAGTTATTCGC
>JAJYXO010000004.1:0-5550 GCA_021801765.1 Microcaldota archaeon
CAAAGCTGCCAGGTGCAGGCGGCAAGGATTCTATAGCTGCACTCTGCAGGTCAGAAAAGGATCTTAATGAGCTACGCAAATTCTGGTCTTCGGAAAATGGCCTTGAGATATTGGATGTTGACTTTGCGTAATTCCTAATTTCACTCTAGATACTTCTTAGCTCCGTCAAGTGAAACCTCGGCTTTCAAAGCGCCGAATCCGTTATCTTTCATTACTTTAATCAACTTATCTGGCTTGTCTGTTATCGCTATTGCGCCACCGCCGCCTCCTCCTCCGCTAAGTTTTGCATACGCACCTTCTTTTTTGGCAATCTCAACGGCTCTATCTAAGTCCTCGCTTGATACGCCTAGTTCTTTTAGCAATTCCTGCGTTTTGGATATGCAGATGCAAAATCTACCCATATCTTTGCGTCTGAGAGCATCTAAGCCGTTTCTTGTGCATTCGTTTATCCTATTAATCTTATCCTGCGTGCTTTCCCTATCCGAATCATATTGCTCCCTTACTTTTCTAACCATCTCGGCTGTGCTCTTCTTTGGGCCTGTATCTATTATTACAATATTGAACTTCATATTGACCTGCTCTCTGCTGCCTCCTTCTATAGTGCTAACGTAACCCCCAAAGTAAGATGTTGCTACGTCTATCTTACCTGCGCCTTCCGAGGCATGTGATACGCGCTCACCATGCCTTGCAATGTCTACAATTTCCATATCACTTAGTTTGATGCCTGTAGCTTTTAACATTCCCACAGTGAATCCTGTTGAGCATACTGCGCCGCTTGCAAAACCCCTCTGTATTGGCACATTTGATGTTATTCTAACCCGTTTTCCAAGGACATTTGCCCCATATTCCTCAAAAAGCCACGCAGCGATAGTAGCAGATGGAAGCATATTCACATTGACTTCTGCATTCTTTGCAATATATTCCGAAAATCTATTTGTTGATGAAGTGTCCCTGGATTCATATGAGGAATAAAGTTTCCCTAGATCTTGCGCATCAAAAGATGCTTTGGAATGGAGGTCCTGCAGTTCTATACTTAACATTGATTCTTCTGATTCGTCTTTTTCAATCATGACTTTAGATCGCAATTCAATTGCAGCTGCCACTGAAATGCCGCCATATAAAACTGCATGGTCTCCGAAGAGTTTTACTACTGCCGGAGCAGTAACTTCTATACTGTCTGTAATATATCCCATTATCTTCTTCTTGGCATTTGCAAATTTATATATTTGCAAGTATACGTCCCATGTCGAATTTGTCTAATTGTCCACACATGCCTGATATATGACACTTTTAAGCCTATCTCACTGTTTTAAATATCAAAAACAGGTAAAATGTATAAGATACCCAATGCCCAATACAATAGATAATAAAGATAAATCCAATAGTGGCGCATTAAAACAGTATTTTGGGGAAGCAGCCGCGCTTAGCTCAAAAATAGAGATATCAGATCCAATAGCCTTTAAACGTCTCTTCTCTGTTGAAAAGAGATCGGACGGAGTAAGGAGCATCAAATCCAGAGAGCCTGCAGACCCTGAAATAGCGCTTGCCAAAATACAAAGAGGAGAGTTTGATTTCGAGCTGTCTGTGAATGCTGGCGCACATGCCCCAAACCCTATTGCGATCGAAAGAAGTACATTTTTAGATAGCCTCGCTGATTTCGGAGTCTCTGATGAAAGCACTATAAAAGCAGCAGCGGAGCTTTTACATAGATTTGATAACGACCCAAAATCAAAGCAAAAGATATCTGAAATCATTATGGCTATTGCAGAGGGATCTGGCAAAGATGTAGGGCTTTTCTGCAGCATCATGGACAAATTAGCAGTTCAAGGAAAGATCTCGGCAGCAGCCAGATTTGTAGAAAATATGCTAGAGCCATATGATGAAGATATGCCATTCCTCGCAATTGAGAACGCCAAGGGAATAACTAAGCTGGTAGAATTCATATATAAAAATAACTTTTCAGATGAATTTTTTACATTGGCAGAGCACAGAATGGAAGAGATAGGCTGGATATTGGACAATGCATTATCCTTGCTTGGAGATTCTAAAGAGATGCAGGTGCTTACGTGGGAGTTGCTAACGCTTGGTAAGCACAATGATAACAGGTATAATTATGCAATAAGAGAATTGAATTCGTGTATAGAAAATTTCGACATTAATGAAGATGCACTAAAATATCTCATATTCAATTACATCAAAAGCGGAGAATTCAAGGAATTTAGCAAGAACGAGGCATTTGCGGAATTAAGCAGTTCATTCCTAGAAACGTTTGGCATGGTAGATCTGAAGATGCTGACATCTGAGGAAAGGATGCATTTGTTGCGTAGGTTGGTCGAATACAAGAGAGAGGGTGATAGAAGCTCCATAGAGGATATGGTTGATGATGTAAACAGATTCATAAAAAGGAGAAAGAATGGATTTGAAGACAATGGACAATTTGAAGGGTTCAATTTGAGTACTCTGAGAAGCACCACAGAAAGGGGTGTTATTGTGCTAAAAGAGGATGGATCTAGAAAGTTAAAGACTAGAAATGAGATAATAGCTGCATTAGTAATAGGGCTTGACGGATCAACAGATAACGCAGAATATGAAATCCACAAAAGGGCACTTTGGGAACTTATCGGGAGGGAGAAGCTAGGGAGGGCAATAAACGCATGGAAGGACGTTAAGAGAACCTATTCTAGCAAACTTAGGGAAGAGTACAGCCGCTTTTTGGAATCCGGAGACGAGTATTTGGCGAATAGAGTTATAGATGTAATAGCAGCCGGGGCTAAAGATGTCAACCCAAAGAAGAGATTTGAGAGGGAAGCGCTTGGAGATATAATAAGTTTTATGCGAGGTGCAATCAGGCACAATGAGATATATCAGGGAGATCACATTGTAGTTTATACTACAAAAGGAAAGGACAACATAATATGCATAGAGAGCGCAGAGGTAGGCGCCTGCACTTTCTTGGGAGGCGAATCAGAGCATATGGCCATAAGATATGCCCTTGATCCTGCAATTGTACTTGTAAATTTCTCTGTGGCCAAGACCCCACTGAATACAGAACTTCAGGGTCTTAAAGTTAACGGAGTAGCAATAGGTAGCCTTGGGGCAATAAGTGTAGATGGGAACAAGCATAACGTCCTGCATTTTAACTCTCTAGAAGGCGGGATAAAGCTAAGAAATGCAATGAATGGCAAGGAGGGAGAGATACTCGAAGTGCTTAAGAATATAAGCAAGGAGATAGGCGCTACATATATTTCATTTGGAAGAGATGCGTTTAATGAAACTGCAATGGAATTCTTCGAAAGCGTGGAAGGAGATATTCTGGAAGTTGACCTGAAATTGTATGCCAAAGAAGCCATAGGCTCTTTTGAGGGTTACAGGATCGACGTAGATACTCTGGAGCCTAGAGATACTACTTTTGTAAAGCTCATGCGAGTTTAAGGGAAAGCTTAAAATCATGCCCTGAGTATTCCTATTGCAATTTTTCAAGGAAACTAGGGCACGTAGTCCAGTGGTAAGACGCCACCTTCACACGGTGGAGATCAGGAGTTCGATCCTCCTCGTGCCCATGTATAAACTTGCCTAGTTTCTACCAGACTAAGCTTTGTTCATAAACTACTACTTTATAGACAGAATGATGGGTTTTTAGGCATATTCGGAGTTTTTAAACAAGGCCTACCAGACCAATATATTTAATAATATAATCACCATAATAATCCTGTTAACATGTCTATCCTGCTGATAGCACTAGGGGCAGTTGCAGCTGTAGTTATAATCCTTCTGATCATCGTAGTAGCTACCTTCAACAATCTTGTTTCGAAGAGGAACAGAGTGCAGGATGCTTGGGCTCAGATTGATGTGCAGCTGAAGAGAAGATATGATCTGATACCTAACCTACTCGAGACGGTAAAAGGGTATATGAAGTATGAGAAAGGAGTGCTAACCCAGATAACAGCACTTAGAAGTTCCATAGTTTCAGGATCTGTGCCTGACAGGGCAGCTGCCAACAATCAACTAAGCCAGGCGTTTAAGAGCCTCTTTGCAGTTGTGGAGAATTACCCTGACCTTAAGGCGAACGAGAGCTTCAAGAACCTTCAGGACCAGCTTGCTGCAACAGAAGACAGGATAGCTTTCGTAAGGACGTCTTACAATGATTATGTCCTTGATTACAATAATTCTATTCAACAGTTTCCAGGGGTCGTCTTTGCTGGTCCATTTGGATTCAAGAAGAGCGACTTCTTCCAGGCTGCAGAAGAGGAGAAGCAGCCTGTAAAGGTAAGCTTTGAAGACAGCAAAGACGCAAAATAGGTAAGGAGAGTGATCTAGTGCCGAGGAGGTTAAGTGGCTAGCTTTTTTGACGAGATATCAAATAACAGGTGGCGATCTCTGCTTCTCATGCTTATTTTCGGCATCTTTTTTGCATTTATAGTCTTTCTATTCATAGTCTTCCTAGGAGGCGGCCTCTTTGGCTTCGGAATAGGCATTGCCATAATACTTATCTACGCGGCAATCTCTTATCATATGGGCTACAAGGCTGTGCTGAAATTCTCCGGATCCAAGGAAGCAGATCCCAAGCAGTATCCTCTGCTCTTCGAGGTGGTTGGAGGACTTGCAGCTGCAGCAGAGATACCAACGCCTAAGATTTACATAGTCAATGACCAGAATCCAAATGCTTTTGCCGCAGGCAAGAATAGAAAAGTCTCCACCATATCAGTCACCACAGGCCTGCTTGCAACGATGAACAGGCAGGAGCTGGAAGGAGTGATAGGACATGAAATCTCCCACATAGCCAACAACGATGTGCAGTTGATGACTATAGCAATAATATTCGCAGGCATCATAGGGATAATCGCTGCGTTCGCAAGGAGCTTCTTATTCTTTGGCTTCGGCGGCAGAGGAGGCAGGAATAACTTCGGAATTATAATGCTCCTGGGCCTAGCAATAGGGCTTCTGGCGCCATTCTTCGCGCTATTGATAAGGCTGGCGATATCAAGGAGGAGGGAGTACATGGCCGACGCAAATGGCGCTAGGATAACCCGGGATCCTGGATCCCTTGCAAGCGCACTGAAGAAGATACAGGCTTACAATGCATCGCCAAACGCGAGGAATGTGATGCATGCCAACGAAGTAAACTGCTCAATGTACT
Organism: Microcaldota archaeon; assembly: GCA_021801765.1. Lineage (GTDB taxonomy): Archaea > Micrarchaeota > Micrarchaeia > Micrarchaeales > CABMGC01 > JAJZIU01. The sequence goes on from JAJYXO010000004.1 coordinate 5,138, forward strand.
TTTCCAATCCATTCAGGAAGCAGAGCCTTTACAACCTCTTCTCAACACACCCGCCAATAGAGGAGAGAATCAAGAAACTGGAGACGATGTACTGACTGAAATAAGCCTCATCGAAACGTTTAATAATTATTTCTGCATAAATATTAGTGCCAAACGGCCATAGTGGCAGGGAAACGCCCGAACCCATTCCGAACTCGGAAGCTAAGCCTGCCAACGATATGAAATACTGCCTTTACAGGTGGAAAAGCGTATTGCTGTTTGGCATTATGCTTTCCTATTCCTAGCTATTTTTTCCTAGAGAAGAGTTCCTTTATTGCAGAGGAAAAAACAGGTTTAAGGTCGCATTCAGGAAGTATGCCAGAATTCCTCTCCAATGCCTCTGATGCTTTTTTTCCATATGATTCTGCAACTCC
>JAJYXO010000004.1:5560-15401 GCA_021801765.1 Microcaldota archaeon
GAAGGCGATGTCTTCCTTTGTCTTCTCTGATTTGGTTTTGGAGTATATGGTATCCATCTTCGCTTTCTCTGCTCCAGATGCAGAGTTGTATGCGTGGAGCGCAATCAGGGTAAGCTTCCCTTCCTCGATGTCGCCATACTTTTTCTTCCCAAAGCCCTCATCCGCAGTCATATCGAGTATATCATCCATTATCTGGAAGGCGATGCCAGCCGGCTCGCCTATCTCCTTAAGCACGGAGATGGCCTTGTCGCTTTTGCCTGCTACCATGGCGCCTATCTGCATCGGACCATAAACAGAATAGTAGCATGTCTTCGACTTTATTATCTCATAGTACCTCTCTTCTCCAATGCCATCTAGAATCCTTTCGGATTTTATGAACTTTATCTCCCGATATTGTCCTTCTACAGTGCAGGTGAGCATATCATAGAATTTGTCAAAGACTTTCTTCCCTTCAATTCCATTCAAGAATGCATAGTCTGAGAGCGTCTTCCACATCGCCATGTGCACCATGTCACCTGCATTGATAGCCTGTTCTGTACCGTATATCTTATGCAGTGCAGGCTTGCCTCTCCTGAGCTCAGAATCATCCTCTATGTCATCATGTATCAATATCCAGTCTTCCGAAAGCTGCATTGCTGCAGAAGGCGACAGGAGCTTATCTACATGCGCGCCAAAAATCTCGCCTGTCAGCATCAGCAGCCCTGGCCTTCGGTACTTGCCCTGCCTGTCGGAGTATTCTCTCACCATATGGTAGTGCTCCTCAGGCTCCCTTATCGGAATATATTCGCATATCTTAGAGTAGATTGCGCCCCTCCTCGAATCCACATATTCGCTGAATTCCATATTACAACTGATTGCCTATGCATCTTTTTATTACTTACATGGCATTATGCACATGTCGAAGTCTATACCATTGATGCTGGATCCAGCAGTCTTTCGGCTTCCTTCTCACTGAGTATCCCTTCAGCGATGCAGACTGCCTTTATGCTCATGTTGTTCAAATATGCCTTCCTCGCTATTCTAGCTGCGGCAGAGTATCCTATCTTTCGGCTAAGGGCTGTCACAATTGAGAGATCAGATTCTAGATTTTGCTTTATACGCTTTGTGTCTGGCATTATTCCTTTGATGCAGAGCTGAGCGAATGTGGAAACCGCATTGGAAAGTATGCGCATGGAGAAGAGAAGGTTGAAGGCCATAACAGGCATAAAGACATTTAGCTCGAGTTGGCCTGCAGAGGCAGCTTCCTTCACAGCCTCGCTGCAGCCTATTGCCTGGAAACATACCATGTTTAGCATCTCCGCTATGCTGGGGTTCACTTTGCCAGGCATTATTGATGAGCCAGGCTGTACCGCTGGGAGGATCAGCTCGCCCAACCCTGCCCCTGGCCCTGAACCCAGAAGCCGGATATCGTTTGCAATCTTTCCCAGGCTAACTGCCGCCTCAGAGATCGAATTTGAGAGCTCTAGCTCTCCCGATTCTCCCTGCATGTCTGCGAAAAGATGCGCAGAGGCTCTGAAGCGAACTCCGGTAAGCTTGCCGAGTTCTAAGATCACCTTCTTCCTGTATCCCGGCGAGGCTCCCATGCCTGTACCTACTGCAGTTCCGCCAAGCGGGAGCGCAGCGAGCTCATCTCTAGATTTTTTCAGCGAGGATATTGATTCCTCTACAAGGCCGCGGTAGCCGGAGAACTCCTGCCCTAACCTTATAGGAACAGCATCCTGCAGGTGTGTGCGCCCTGTCTTGACTATGCTCATAAAAGACTTTGACTTCGACCCTAGCTCACCGGAGAGAGCCTTTAAGGCAGGCAAGAGATCATTCTTCAAGGCAATATATGCTGAGATGCGCATTGCAGCGTGGAAAGTATCATTTGTAGACTGAGACATATTCACATGGTCATTGGGATGCACTATGGAATAATCTCCCCTGCGGCCTCCGAGCAGCTCTATCGCCCTGTTTGCTATAACTTCATTCAGGTTCATGTTAGTGCTTGTGCCTGCACCTGCCTGGAAAATGTCTACTTGGAATTGATCTGAGAGCCTGCCGCTGCATATCTCGTCGCATGCCTTCGCTATCGCCCTACATCTGCTTATCGAGAGCCTGCCTTCAGAGAAGTTCGCAAGGGCAGCTGCCTTCTTCAATATTGCGTATGAGCGTATGAACTCAGGATATATCTTAACTCCGGATATATTAAAATTCGAAATTGCGCGCGCAGTCTCCGATCCGTAATATGCATCATACGGAACGCGCACCTTCCCAAGGGCATCTGATTCAATCCTGTATCTCAAAAGATATCACCAGCCTCATTTTTTACTATGTCTGCCTTCAATAGCTGTATGGCGCTTGCCGGATCAACCCCTTTGGGACACGCCCGTGAACATGCGCCTGCGAACTCACAGCCCCATGCACCTGTGAGCTTATCTATGGAAGTCAGCCTCTCATCGCCCATCTCGTCCCTCGAATCCATGTGATACCGATATGCCTGGGAGAGTGCCTGTGGACCTAGAAAGTCAGGGTTGGTATTAACTACTGGGCATGCGTCCATGCAGAGGCCGCACATTATGCAATACGAATAAGGAAGATATTCAGCAGTCTCTTTTGCATCTTGATTGTAAGCTTCCTTAGCCTCAAGCTTCTCAGTTTCGTCCTTTCTGAAGAGGGTCGGCTTTACCTCCTTGTGCTTTGCGAAAAAGTCATCAAAATCAGTTACTAGCCCTGTCAGGAGCGGATTGGCGCGCATAGGCTGCACGCTTATCTCGCCCGCCCCCTTCGCTGCGCTGAATACTGTTGTCTCGCACGCAAGAGAAGGCTTTCCGTTTATAACCATTCCGCATGAGCCGCATACTCCCATTCTGCAACTGTACCTGAAAGACAGCGTAGCGTCCTGCTTGGATTTTATCTTTAGCAGCGCATCGAGCACAGTGGTGAATCTGTCAGCTTTTACCGCATATATGTATTCCTTCATTTTGCCATCCTTGGGGTCAAATCTTGCAACCTTGAACTTTACTTCGCGCCCTTTGCTTCTGCCCGAGTCAAGATGCTCCTCCCCTTTAGAAACTGGGAAGACTCCTTTTGCAGCTGCAGCTCTTCTATGGGAATAGACTTCAATCGCTGCTGAGATGCAGTATATTATCAATCCTGCAGCGATGAGGATGCGAAGATATACTATCTCAGCGCTTATGCCTGCAAATGTAAGTATGGAATAGATTAACAGAAGCAATGGCACCCCTATCATAGCAGCGTAAAGGAATATCATGTAACGAGATGCTCTCATGCGAACCACTTAAACGCAAGCAAAATAAACCCCATTGCCCAGATTGCAGAAGCAACAAATGGCAATGCATTGAACAGGGGATTTGGTTTTCTCCCCTGTGCAGCAATAAAAGATTTGTTGAGGTGTCCGAATGATGCAGCCTTTGTGGAGATTATGGAGAATGCCTCTGCAGCAGAGAAAAGCTGCGGAGTGAAGAGAATCCATGTCAGAAGAATAAGGGAATCCGAGACAATATTAATGATTGGAGAAGGTCGGATTATTTCAAGTATTATCGCAGCTGCAGCTATGGGCGATTCGAATATCAGCAGCCTGTATGTGATCATATGCAGCAGTGCGGATTTGTAGAAAGAGTATAGCCTGAATATCCTGGACTGCGGGCCCCTTAAATCATAAATTTTCTTCATCAGTATCTCCTCTCCTCTGGCTTCCATCTGGTTATCTTTACTGGAATATATGATATGGCATAGCCTTCACCCTGCCTGTAGACAAGGGTATGTTTAAGCCAGTTGGAATCGTCCCTTTTTGGATACTCTACCATCGCATGTGCGCCTCTGCTCTCAAGCCTGGGTTTCGCAGATACTATGATTGCATACGCAAGTGTAAGAAGGTTCTCCGTTTCAAACGCATCCCTGAGGTTCGTATTGTATACTGAACCCTTGTCCTCAATGTAGATATCCTTGAATTCGCGCATCAGGCCTAGGACAGCCTTCTCCGCAGCTGCCATTCCTTCAGAAGTCCTGAATACATACATGTTCTTGTCCATTTCTGCACAAAGCCTCTCGCGTATATCATAAGGCGTCTTTGTTCCCTTGGAGCTTAGCATGGACGAGATTCTCGCGCTCTCAGCTGATGCAACGTCCATCATAGACCTTTCGTCGGCAATATTTCCATTGTAATGCAGGGCATAATCTGCAGCTGCCTTTCCTGCAAGCCTTCCCCATACGGAGCACTGGCTCAGAGAATTGCTCCCCAGCCTATTGGCACCATGTACGCTTACACAGCCAGCCTCGCCGATAGCCCATGCGCCTGCAAGCGGCTTTCCGTCAGCCATAAGTATCCTTCCATTAATGTCAGTGTGTATGCCTCCCATGGTGAAATGCGCGACAGGCCTTACTGGTATTGGCTCCTTCGACGGGTCAAGGTCGAGCATCTTCATAGTGAGCTCCTTTACCATAGGCAGTTTTACGTTTATCACATTCTTGTCCAGGTGCCTCAGGTCTAGCAGCACATGTTCCATCCCCGAATCCTCCTCCTTCAACCCATTTCCTTTGTTTATCTCTGTTATTATCGCCCTTGAAACTATATCTCTCGGGGCAAGCTCCATCTTTGACTTTGCATAATCAGCCATGAAGCGCTCTCCTTTTGCATTTATCAGGTATGCCCCCTCCCCCCTTGCGGCCTCAGTGATCAGTATTCCGCTTGGCACCAGACCGGTGGGGTGGAATTGCACGAACTCCATATTCTTCAGGGGTATGCCCTCTCTATATGCCATCGCTGTGCCATCCCCTGTAGTAGAATAGGATGTCGTGGTAAATCCAAATGTGCGCGATGCCCCTCCAGTCGCTATAATACATGCCTTGGCGCGGAAGATTTTCTCCTCACCTGTTGCGATGTCGAATGCGAATGCCCCAATGGACTTTCCGTTGATTATCAAGAGCTTTGTTGCAAAGTGCTCATGAAAGATGCCTATATTTTCCCTCGAGAGCGCCTCGTCATACAGGGCGCGCATCATGAAAAAGCCTGTTTTGTCTGCAGCGAATGCTGTTCGCGGCGAGCTCATTCCCCCAAATGGTCTCTGCTGTATCTTCCCTCCATCACCTCTGTTCCACGGCACCCCGATATGGTCGAAGAATTTTATCTCGCTTGGCGCATTCTCCGCCAAAAGTTCTACTGCATCCTGGTCTGCAAGGTAATCCGATCCTTTTACCGTATCATATGCATGTATCTCCTTTGAATCCGTTCCCGGGTACAACACCCCTGAGATACCACCCTCAGCTGCTACCGAATGGCTCCTCATCGCGTGCAATTTAGATATCATCGATATGCGCAGTTTGCCCGATGCCTCTGAGGCATGGAGAGCAGATGTGAATCCTGCTATGCCAGTGCCTAATATCAGTATGTCAGAGTCCAGAATCTCCATAAAACTAACTATTTTAGGCAAAGGTTAAAAACCTTCATCTGCAAGGTATGTGCATCGGGGCTTTGACGATGGATCAAAAGGCATTTGTAGAGCTTGAGGAAGCAGTGTTCGATGAGCTTGCAGGAAAACTTGGAGGAGTCAAGGGCACAGACCTAGACAAATACATTGAAAGCGTAGCCAAGTCCAAGAATCCTGCGCTTTCAAAGGAGGATATCTCCAGAATAATAAAGGACGCAAAATTATTCGACCCTATCGATAAGTACCTCGACGACGAGAGCATAGAAGACATAATGATAAACAACACATCAGATATCTTTGTTTACAGAAGCGGCACAGGGCAGGAGAAGGTTTCTGAGAAGCTTAATGACAGGCAGGCGTTGGATATGCTAGTAAGGAAGTGCCGTATGTACGTTACAGAGGGCAAGCCAGACAATAAAATACTCGACTTGCATCTTCCTAACGGATCCAGGGCAAACATAGTGGATTCACCGCTAGGGGCCGACATAACGATAAGGAATTTCAAGAAGAATGCGCTTAGCATAATAGATATGGTCAACGCAGGCGAGTTCAGCTACAACATGGCAGGCAGGCTCTGGATATACGCAGAAGGACTGAGGGTAAGGCCAGCAAACCTTGTGATAGGAGGAATGCCGGGAAGCGGAAAAACGACGCTGCTCAATGCAATGTTCAGCTTCTTCAGGCCTGAGCAGAGGGTAGTGGTGATAGAAGATACATATGAGATAAACACCGAGACTCAGGAGAATTGCGTAAGACTTGAGACAAGCGCAGAAGTAAGCATGCAGGACTTAGTTAAGAATTCGCTTAGGATGAGGCCTGACATGATAATAGTGGGAGAAGTGAGAGGAGAAGAGGCAAAGGACATGATGACTGCGATGAACATAGGAAAGATCTGCATGAGCACAATACATGCTAGCACTGCCAGGGATGTTGTAACCAGGCTGCAGCACACCCCTATGGATATAGAGAAGGATATAATACCTCTTATAGATGCGATAATAATAGTTACCCAGGTAAATGATGGGGGAGCATCAAGGAGAAAGATAACGCAGGTTTCAGAGGTTGCAGGGATAGAGAGCCAGGTGCTGCTCTCTGACCTTTATACCTATGACTATAAAACACATAAGAGCTCCGACATTCTGCCTAGTGTGACATACAGGGACACTCTTGCAAAGCTCACCGGGGTTCCTCCTACTGGAATAATAGCCGAGGAGCGTAACCGAGGCAAGATACTCGAAAAACTGAATGGGCTTGGGATAAGGGACATCAAGAGCATAAATGAATTCTGCAGAGAATATTATGACAACCCTGAACGTGCAATGAAGAAGATAGGGCTATGAAATTGCTAGCTTCCTCAGCTTCTGGAAGGCCTTCCCTCTCGGCGATATCTTGTTCTTCTCTTCGATGCTCATCTCCCCGTACGTCTTCGAGTGCCCGCGGGGTATGAAAATAGGATCGAAGCCAAAGCCGGATCCCCTGGGTTTCCTTGCTATGGTCCCCTTTGCAGTCCCAACGAAAGTGCGGAGTTTTTTCCCATCATAAACTGCCAACCTTGTCTCTGCAACTGCCCTCCTGTCGCTATAAGCAGACATCATCTTGCATATGCCTTCTGCGCCTACCTGGGCAACCAGCCATTTGCCTAGGGCGCCAGGAAACCCGTTCCATGCGTTGACATGCAGTCCTGTGTCATCAACCACAACTGGCAGATGCACCATCTCATATGCCTTCAATGCCTTCTCCCTGACCACTTCCCCTATGTCAAGCTCCTGCATCTCAGGGATCTCCATCTTCACATGTTTGAGCGAAGGCACTATCTGCCTTGCTTCTCTGAGCTTCAATTGGTTTGAAGTCACAAAGTAGAGCTCCACAATCAAATTTCCGCCTCAAGGTATAAATACTGTAGCATGGATTCTTGAATCATGGGAATAACCCCCGAGCGGATATTGGCCGGCAGGTGGATAGCAGGACCAAGAATAGAAGACGCAATGCTGGTGGCATCCGAGCTCAACAAGGCAGGGATCAAAGCGATGGTGAATTACCTAGGCGAAGAGCTCAGAGATGAGGAAAGCATTGAAGATGCAGTGAAAACTTACATCTCGCTTGTGAAAAGAGCAAGGAAAAACAATGCCCGCATCTCCATCGCAGTTAAGCCAACGCAGATAGGCATGTCAATCGGGATGGAAGAGGCCAAGCGCAATTACCTCAGAATATTAGAAGCGGCTGGCACTGCAGGCATATTCACATGGTTGGACATGGAGAATTATATGTATGTCGATAATACCATAAATCTTTATCTCTGGAATAGAAGGAAAGCGATGGCAGGCATCTGCCTGCAGGCTTACCTAAAGCGGAGTGTTGGAGATCTTAAGCGGATAACGAAGGCAGAAGGCACCGTTAGGCTGGTCAAAGGTGCATACAGGGAAGGGGAGGAGATATCATATAGGAAAAGAAGCGAAATAAACCGGAATTATAGAAAGATGATGCGCTACCTTTTTGATAACTCGCAGAGGTTCATGATAGCAACACATGACAAAGAGATGATAAGCACTGCAGTAAGGATGAACAAAAGGAGTAGAAAGGACCTCAGCTTTGCGATGCTAAAGGGGATAAACAACAGATATGCAAAGAAGCTATCCAGCGAAGGAATGAAGGTGGAGATCTATCTGCCCTTCGGAGAAAGGTGGATTGATTATGCATACAGGAGGCTGAGGGAAGCCAGCAATATCTCCCTTCTGATAAGGCATATTTTCGATGAATAGGGCATGGGGGCACGGGGAATCGAACCCTTCTTTTGCTGACATATCAAACCACTCTGAATCTAATCTTGGCAAAAAAGGGTATAAAAAGGGCTTGGGTTCACTTTCATGGGTTCGGATACGTAGATTAACGCCTATAGTTATCAAAGCTGTTACCACACCTATTGCAGTAATCGCTGGTCTACTACAGCTTTGCTCAAAAAGATGTTCATAAAAGCGACTTTATGAGCAGATTTGAGACTTTATGAGTAGAATGGCTTTTTATCCTTTCTGCTTCTTATCTGTATTTGTTTCTGTAAATTCATAATACTCGCAATATAGTATTACATACTACTTATATATTTTACTACTGTAAAGCTATAGATATATAAATGTATAATACTATAATACTGCTATGGAGCGAAGGACTACAAGCATTAAGATAGATCCAGACCTTTGGAAGAAAGTTAGGAAATATTGCATAGATAAAGAGATGGACGTTTCCGACTACATAGAGGGCTTAATCAAAGTGGATATGGAAAGGAAAAATAAGGGCGTCAAAACTTCCACTTCGGAAATTTGATAGCAAAACATATATATTACCTCACCTTCATTATTAATTGTGTCAACTATGGGAAAAGACGGCGATGCTGATTTTGAACTGAAGAAGTTCAAGAGTTTGCAAGGTAGAGCCAGAGAAGCTGCGTTGCAAAAGTATGCAGACATAAAGGATAACGATATATTGATAGTTACCACCAGAGTAAATTCTTTGCCTACTTATGAAATAGAAAAGGTAACTGGAGACCCATTGAAGTACTTGTTCAATATGGGTAAGAAGTAAACTTTCTAATCCTTTAGAGACGATGCGATGGCTGACAAAGAAATAGTTTTAGTGTTGCATCATACATACTTCCATAATACATTCAGATCTTATCCTGAGTTCTCACCAGAAAGCTTCAATGAATTTAAGTCTTGTAGATTTATAGCCAGATTCATAATAGAGAAGAAAACAGATAATACATCGGCAGAAATAGCTACAAGCACAAAGAAAGCTTATGGAGACTTTTTCGATGACTTTGAAAAGAAGGCTAATACATACGGAGCTTTCAAATTCAAGAAGATATTGGAAAAGCTGATTTACTTAGCCGATAGTGATGACATAGTCAAGCTGGATAAAGAGGAAGGAGTTATAGCTTGGGCAGATAAGATATATTCAACTTCAAATGACTACGAACCGATTCTGGTTGTAACAAAGGAGGCAAAAGATAAATTCAACCAAAAGGCAATAGCTTTCTATAAGGCTACTTTAGGAGAGAAGTTCACTACAATACCTTTTCGTATCTTATCTGTCGAAGAAGCCGAGAAATTCCTTGTAGACAGATATGCAAATATTTGCAGTATACTCAAAGAAAGAATGGGAGACGAGCCTTTCTGAAATACACAAAGCCATGACTTATACTACTTCTTGAGCAGAATTCTGACTTTATGGGCAGATCTTCCTTTTTGAGCAAAACAGTCTACTACTAATTTATAAATACCTTTTAGTCATTTATTATTATGATTGAGGATAAAGGAACTAAACAGAAAAAACGATCTAAATCTGTAGTTACTAAATCAAAAGCCCAATCATTAATTATAAATCCATCCGCCCAGAAATTTAAATTGCCATTGTTGTAT
>JAJYXO010000009.1 GCA_021801765.1 Microcaldota archaeon
GGCCTTTATTATCAACCATTTTCTATCTACTATTATCTGCGCCGCGGGGCTCTCAAAAGCTGCGTTGAAATAGCACTCAAACTCTGCTCTCCTCTTTCTTTCAACTCTAGATTCTGCTTCTACAGAGAGAAACCTGGAGAGGAGGGTTAACGTTGACATCCATGCCCCTTCAAACGCATCCTCCTTCTTCGAGAGCAAAGTGATCACCCCAAATGCATTGCCCTCAACAGCTATGGGTAGCATAAGGCAGCTCTTAAATCCCACATTGTAATAGTTTATCAGATCTGCAAATGCCGAGTAACCACTCAATCTATTATCAAGATATGGCTTGCCTCCGTTTAGCACAAACTCCTCTGCTTGCGTTGTGCCTGCCCCTGCCTTCAAGAGATCCTTGACAACTACGCTGTCTGCCTCGAGAAACTTTGAAATCAACCTTGCAGCCTTCTCCTGCATCGAAATGGCATCGTCACCTGGCAATATCCCATTTATCACATCTGCTATGGTTTGGTCTGCCTTTGGCGATGGCATCGGAATCATTAAAAGAGTTCTTTGCAATAATATAAAGCTATTCAGGCATGAACTTTATGGAAATAAAAGAGATAAGCCAGGGGGTGTTCAAGATCGACAGGAGGCTCGCAACGGTAAACCTTGCTAAAGGGGAGAAGGTGTACGGCGAAGATATAAGGCGGATAGGGGGAGTCGAATACAGGCTCTGGGACCCTTATAGGTCTAAACTTGCAGCTGCAATATTGAAAGGTTTGAAGAATCTACAGATAAAGAAAGGGTCTAATGTTCTATACCTGGGCGCAGCAACAGGCACCACATGCAGCCATATAAGCGATATAGTTGGAGATTCTGGAAGCGTATATTGCGTAGAAAACTCCGAGGAGAGCATGAGAAGCCTTCTCAACCTTTGCAAATCCCGGGAAAATATCTTCCCTATATTCTCTGACGCAAGAAATCCGGAGGAATATACTGGAAGCGCAGAAAAGGTAGATGTGATATATCAAGATGTTTCATCCAGGGATCAGTCCCTTATACTCAAAATAAACGGAAAGGTTCTCCGAAGCAATGCAGCTGCATATGTTGCAATAAAATCCCAAAGCATAAGTGTATCTAAAAACCCACGTGAAGTATATCGCCAATTCATGCGCGAAGTCTCTGGAGATTTTACACTATCAGAATCAATGACTCTTGAGCCTTTCGACATGAAGCACCTCTTTGCATCTTTTAGGAAACGATAAACAGCAGACACAAATCATCGCACATCTTGAAATGCAAATTGCGTATAAGCATTTAAAGCCGCGCTGTCTATAAAAAATCATGGATTGCTCAACATATGCAAAAGAGTTGAAGAGCCTCGAAAAGCTTCGCTGCCAATATTGCGGATCTACGGTGCTTACATACGGCGGAAGCACCTTCTGCCATATCTGCGAAGGATTAGTGCTCCCTGCCGCCTCTCCTCCTGAACCAATTTCAGAAGCATACTCTATGTTTGCATCAGGCAAGATTGCAGATGCAAAAGAGGCTCTAAGCGGAGCATGCAAAGGATCCCAAAATGCAAGGCTTCTCTTCGGAGCTGCAAACATCTTTGATGCAATTTCCGATTGGGAATACTCCGCCGCCGATTATGGCAGGCCTGGATTCATGTATGAAAATTCAAATTCAATCTACGCATCCCTCGATACAACATCAAAAAGTAAAGAAATGCTATACAAATCAATTAAGCTTCTATTGCAGGAATACACAGAATCAAAAAACGCAGAGGCAAGCTATCTGCTCTTCGCGGCAAACATCAAGCTTAAGCGGAAGGTATATGCATTCAGGCAGCTTGCAGAATTGGAAGATGAGCCCTCAAAGTACGCAAACACGGTATACGCAGCAGAATACTCAGAAAAATCTGCCAAGGCCCATATCGATTCCTTACTGGGTAAGCATGTCAACTCTCTTTACTATCTTTCCAAATATCTTATACATTTGAGAAAATTCAAAGCGGCAAGCGATGTACTGGATGCGATAAACTCCAATGTATTCATGCCTAAGGCCGCATACCTTATGCAAAGACTAAAGTTACTCCTGGAAGAAACAAGGCTCTAGCCTTTTGCCCTATCCAGATCGAGTATTGCTTCAATGACTCCTGAATGCGAGAAGAGCTGGGGCATGTTTCCCCTCGGCTCCTTTGTGTCGCGATCCACGTGTTCTGGCATAAGGAGCAGGTCTGTAGAAGATGCGATTATCCTGTTGAGCAAAATTTCCGCTTTCTTTCTTTCCCCGAGCATAGAATAGACCCTTGATAACCACGTATTGACTAGTATAAATGGATGTGCAGCATCTCCTTCTGAATCTCTGTTGTATCTCCGCAGCAACCCCTCTTTTGTTCCAAGCTCGCTTATTACCTTCTCCAGCGTAGCCTTGAACCTCTCGTCCTCTGCATCTACCAGCCCATATAGTGGCATAGTAAGCAGTGTAGAATCAACTTCGCTGCCCCCGTAAAAATGAGAAAATGTTCCATCTTCTGATATCCCGTTCTTCATTATGTCCTCCTTTATCTGCATGCTTATCTTTCTACATTCGTCCGCCTGCGTATTGTTATCTATTTCCTTTGCAAGCATAGCCACCCTGTCCATCACTACCCAGCACATCATCTTAGTGTGTAACACATGCCTCTTTTCCCCCCTCTCCTCCCACATGCTTATGCTAGGTTCCTTCCAAGATTTTTTTATCCACCTAACTATCGCCTCTATCGCCCACCAATTCTCTAGTATGTATTCTCTGTCCTTAGAAATGGAATAATACGTAGCTAGGGCATTGATGAAATCCCCTTCAGAATCAGCCTGCACTTGCAGATATGCAGCATTCCCTATCCTCACAGGTTTTGACCCCATATGGCCGCCAAGCCAACCGAGGGTTTCCTCTGCCTTAGGGGGCGTGCCATCCACAGTGTACAGCGGATGGTCGAAGCTTTTCGAGGATGGATCGACAAGCGAGAATATAAAGCTCAGTATAGACCTTGATTTGTAAAGGAGACCACTCTTTGCGAGCGCTTCTGCCGCATATGACGCATCCCTGATCCACACGTATCTGTAATCCCAGTTTCTTCCCTTGCCTATTATCTCCGGCAGGGATGTAGTTGGCGCTGCTATTGCGCCTCCAGAAGATGCATACATCAAACCAAGTATCACAGAGAGCGACCTCCTGTACGCATCTCCAAATGCGGCTACCTTATGGGCGATGCCTATCTGCCCTTCCCAATATTTCAGCGTGGCATCCATTGCTTCCTTGGGATCTGGATAGACAAATCCAATGTTGCTGAAGAGCCCGTACCTTAGATCTTTCGAATAAAGAAGCGTCATATTGCCTTCTCCCGGTTCTACTCTTATCCTTCCGTCTCCAGCATCTGAGTACCTGCCTTCTATCAAAAGTTCTATCCCTTCCTCTGATTCCGGGTTGCTGAAGACCAATCCACCTTTCTTCTCTTCCAGACCTGGATTAATCAGTCCATACTTGAAAACAGGCTTTATATCAATGAAGAATGGCACATCTGACCTATAGATACGCATCATCGCAGTTACTCCTAGCGGCATGAAATCTATCAACTCTAATCTTCCCTTGGCGCATGAGAACTCGTTCTTGGCTATAAGGCTGTTTCCCACATATGATGCCCTGATGCTGAAATCTCCATCAGGCCTTATTGAAAAATATCCTCCTTTCGAGCTGTCTAACACAGATGAAAATACCGATGCAGAATCAAATCTTGGAAATGGAAGCCATTCTACGACTCCCTTCTCCACTAGCGCAGCGGTAATCCCATTAGACAGGAATACTATGTCCCTTCCTATGCTCAACAAATCAGCCCTTTGCAACTATAATTGGAGTATTCTTTGAAACAAGCATAGCTATGTCTGCCTTCTCCACTACCTTCACCACATCATCTACGCTCTTATAAGCCCATTCTGCTTCCTCGCTTATCAGCTTCCTTGATCTTACCCTTATCTCTACATCCTTCTTCTTAAGCTCCTCGAATGTCCTTGATTCTGGTATCTCTCTCAGTGCCTGGTGCCTTGACATGACCCTGCCCGCACCATGGCAAGCAGATCCAAAGGTTTCTTTCATCGATCCCTCTCGCCCAGCAAGCACATAGCTTGATGTGCTCATGCTTCCTGGTATCAATACCGGCTGCCCTACTGCTCTGTACTCTGTAGGTATATGCTTGCTGCCTTCCGGGAAAGCCCTTGTAGCGCCCTTTCTGTGTACATAAACCTTGCTCTTCCTTCCTTCTACCGTGTGTTCTTCGAGCTTTACTATATTATGGGCAAGATCGTAGAGAATCTCCATGCCCAATGCGTCAGCGCTCCTACCGAATACCCTTTCAAAGCTCTTTCTTATCGAATCGGTTATAATCTGCCTGTTTGCAAAGGCATAGTTCACAGCGCTCTTCATAGCGCCTAGGTAGTCATCCGCTTCCTTAGTTCCTACTCTGGCATAACTTAATTCTGGGTCAGCTAGCTTTACAGCATGCTCCCTATTGTATACCTCCAGCTTCCTTAGGTAATCGCTACAGATCTGGTGCCCAAACCCTCTGGATCCCGTATGAACCATAACTACTGCCTGCCCTTCGCTAAGGCCATACGCAGTTGCGGATCTTTCATTATAAATCTTTTCCACCTTCTGGACCTCCAGAAAATGATTTCCAGCGCCGAGTGTACCCAACTCATGCAGTCCCCTAGACCTTGCTTCCTTGCTTACCTTTTCAACATCTCCTCCTTCCATCCTGCCGTTCTCTTCCGTTCTCCCTGCATCTCCTTCAAATCCGAATCCCTTCTCTATAACGTAGGAAACCCCTTCTGCAGCTATCCTCTCCAGGTCCCTGTTTGTGAATCCTATGTTTAACCTGCTCCCAACCCCGCTCGGTATGCTCCTGAAAAGCTCATCAGATAGCTGCCCTACCTTCTCCCTCACATCCTTGTATCCGAGATTAGTTTTTATCAATCTCACTCCGCAGTTTATATCAAAGCCACAGATTCCAGGCGATATGATTCCCTTCTCTGCATCAAATGCAACCACGCCTCCTACAGGGAAACCATAGCCCTCGTGCCCGTCTGGCATCACCAGCACATTTCCGACTATGCCTGGTAGTGTAGCTGTGTTTACCGCCTGCTGAAGCGTCCTGTCCTTCTGCATCTTTTCCATAAGCGCAGAGGATGCGTAGACATCTACTCCTGTGTTCATGCCGCTAGCTTCGTTCCTCCCTATCATATACTTGAAATCCGACATTTTTTTAACGTCCATAAGATCAGATGATCTAAATTCTCAGCTGAGGTTTAAATACTGTGCTGAATAATAACGCTAAGATGCCGATGCTTAATTCCTTCAGCTCATAGTGCCTACGTCGTCAACGAAAGTATTATATATGAGTTAAGCTCATCCTGTATATACCTATATATGTATTAATGATGAATAAAGGAATCTGCAGGGGTGGCAGAGCTTGGTCAAATGCGGCAGACTCAAGATCTGTTGGCTTAGGCCTACGAGAGTTCAAAGCATTATGGGCAAATCTCTCCCCCTGCAAATCATGATACTGGGGATTTAAATGGCTAAGACAAAAAAAACAAAATCGAACAATTCCAAGGCATCTGCTCCGAAAAGCAAGTTCATGGCAAAAGTCAAGAAGGTGAAGATAAAGGACAAAGTCCTTTTCGACGTGCCTCACTATCCGCAGACTGAAGAGTTCACAAGCTCTGCGGCATGCGCAATGATGGTTCTAAAGCACATAGATCCTGATTTTAAATTCAAGAGAGAGAACGAGTACAGCATATGGCAGGAGGCGGTTAACGGGAGCGTCTGGCACGGTTCTAAGTACGGCTTGGCCTATGCGCTTGCGAAACGTGGCGCCAAGGTTTGCATAATGAGCAACACAAAAGATGAAGGATATGACCGAAAGATAGCCGTTTATGAGAACGTAAACCTTGATACTCTGACTGCATCGTACAACGAGATAAAGAGCAAGGCGATAAGTGCGAATGTCGAAGAAGAACACGGCGCAGTATCCATCAACAAGATAAAAGAGGCCCTCTCCGCAAATTGCATACCTATAGTGCTTATAGACGCCAGCGCCATAAATTCTTATTTAGATCCGTCACCGCACTGGGTGGTGGTGAAGGGGTACGACAAAGATGCGTTTTACATAAACGATCCATATTCTGACAGCACAATAACAATAGATCCCGATGCCTTCAAGGCCTCCCTTGGCTTCGAAGGTGATTTGCATATGGTATATTCAGATTCCAAATCTGTATCCAAGAAAAAATGATAGAGAAGAACAAGCAAATGTGTCATTTTCATGCCGCACATGCAGACTGATAAGAATCCAATGGTAAAAGCTGCTTCTGCCAGAGATAGTAAAGAGATGATTTCTGCATTAAGGCGCGATCCTACTTCCATATGGCTTGAAGTGCTGCTACGCAATAGTTATGTTGAAATAGGCGCTTCGCATATATCTTCTGAGAGGCTTGCCGCTCTCTCGTCACTGATCTCTAAAAAGCAGCGACTATCTTCAACACGTGGATTTTTCATAGGAATGCCTAAGTATGCACAGCCGCAATCCCACCATGCCAGCCTTGTGCATGCAGCACGCGTCTGCTCCTCATACATGGCATCTGAATTCGGATATGGTAGTTGTGGGAACCTTCTGCTCTACGATTCCTCTAAAAAATACCCGTCCGCAGAAGGTATGGGCGGAGACGGCCTTGATGTCATGTTTGCAGCCAGGTCCGAAGTAACAGAGTCTACACAACCAAGCAAGCTAAAGGCTCAAATATGTGAAAACATGCGCAGTTACTCTGTAGCTCCGCTCGCAGCAGTTTCTGAGAAGGGAATAGGGCTCCTCTTCTATAGCAGAGAAATCGAGCGCATCTCTCCTATAATGCGCAAGGAGATGCTCGAAGAAAAAGGCATTGACACTATAGTATTGAGGGAGATGCTTAAAGACGGGATTCAGATAGCCGCATGGGCATCAGACTATGCCATACTATTCTCGGAAAAAATGAAGCGCGCAGCGCTGGAGATTGTCAAAGGCCTTCAGCTAGTCTAGCACATACTTAGAGATTACCTTAGCAGCCTTCTCCAAAACTATCCTGATGTTCTTGGTGCTGCTTGCTCCTGTGCAGATAAGTTTTCCGTTTTTGAAGAGTATTATAACTGCCTTCGGTTCCTTTATCCTGAATATTGCACCTGGGAACTGCTCCGGCTCGTAATCTACTTCCCTAACATTTTTAGAAAGGGAGAAGAGGTCTATGCTAGCATTAAGATCAGAACTTACCACTATGTTCTGGATCTTTATCTGCGGCTCTATCTTCAGGTGCTTCACAGAACCCTCTCCTTTTTTTGCCATATCGTCACTCAAAAGTCTCAAAGCCTCAACTGCACCAATATGCAGGCAACGATGAAACCCCGAAATATTCTTGGACAGAAAGGTATTTAAAACGTTCCGCACTCTGCGGCAATCCATACCACGCGATGCCTTACCTCAACAGCGATGCTATCGCAGCTATAAACACCAGAATAGCAGACATCAGGAATACGTTTCTCATGCTGCCTATGAATGGCGAAGAGATCAAGCTAGGGAAGAAAGTATTGCCAAGTACCACTGTCCTGTTCACTGCAGGTAGGGAGCTTAGAACGCTTTGAGGTATGAGTATCTGCATAGGATTCGACCCTAGCAGGGCCCCAAAAAGCGCACCGGTAGGTGGAATCTCAGAGACGTTCCTTGCTATGGCAGGCTGGAGTTGCTGAGCTACCAGGCCATTGTAAAGCGCATGTGGCATTGAAAGCGCCATGCCTGATATCAGCACTGTGAAGAAAACTACCATGCTGAACATGAACGAGACATTCGCAAGCGTAGCGCGCATTCCAGAAGAAACACCTCTGTATTCGGGAGGCACTGAGTTCATTATCGATGCGGTGTTAGGCGCAAGGAACATGCCCTGCCCTATTCCTAAGATGAATATTGTCAATGCGAATGTAATGTAATTGAAATTTGCAGGAAGCATGGCCAGTATCAGGAAGCCAAATACGTTTATTATCATTCCGAAGCTGGCAAGGTATCTGGCCCCTAACTTGTCTGAGAGATGCCCTGAAAGAGGCCCCATAAGCAGAAAGCCAGCCATTAGCGGTATCATATCTATGCCTGCCTGTAATGGCGTATTTGAAAACGAGATACCATGCAGCGGCAGCCAGATGCCCTGTAGCCATATTATGAGCATGAATTGCAATCCCCCTCTTGCCACCCCTGCTATGAATTGGCTGAGGTTTCCTGCAGAAAAGGCCCGTATCCCGAAAAGGCTTAGATTGAACATAGGATCCTCCTTGCGGTTTTCAAAATACGCAAATGCAATTAGAAGTATAAATCCAGAAGCGATGCTTACCATTACAAACGGGTTTGACCATCCCATATTGTTTTTCCCGTAGGGCAGTATGGCGTAAGTTGAGCCTATCAACAATAGCAGAACCCCAATGCCAAAAAGCAGGTTGCCTACTATGTCAAGCTTCTGCCCCTTTCTTATAGATGCAATATCCCTAAGTCCCACATATGCCCATATCGTGCCAACAACCCCTACAGGCACGCTTATAAGGAATATCAGATGCCAGTCTATCGCAGAAAGGATACCTCCTACTATCAGGCCTATTATGCTACCCCCTACGAACGCTATCTGGTTTATACCGAGTGCCTTGCCTCGTTCCTCCTTTGGAAAAGCGTCTGTCAATATAGCTACGCTATTCGCGAAAAGGAAGCCCCCTCCGAGGCCCTGCACTATCCTGAGTATGACAAGCGAGATAGCGCCCTCTGTGCCAAGTATCAAGTAAGAAGAAGCATAGATCAATATGGATGCTATGGTCCATATCAAGAAGCCGAAATTATAGAGCCTCACTCTTCCAAACATATCTGAGAGCTTCCCTATCGTGACTATTGTTATGCTTGACGCTATCATATATCCAAGGAGCAGCCATAGGAGTATAACTATGTTCCCTGGCGCATAAGGGTTTACCCCCAGGCCGTTGAATATCGCAGGCAATGAAATTATCAATATCGAGCTGTCTATAGAAGCCATAAGCGCCCCTAAAGTAGTGTTGGAAAGCGCCACCCATTTATAGCTCCGACCCAGCTTTCCCTCTTCTCTTCTTTCAGCAGCATCGTATATGGCAGCCGATTCAGACCTTAGGTCATGCTCCTGTCTCATATAATCGTCGATCTGCATCTCAGCAATAGCACATATGCATATCTTTTATTGCTTATAAATGCATATGCATATCCATATAACTCACAATGCTCATACAGAATAATACCTTAATGCATCTTAGGCTGCTGATATCTTATCCGTTGTTTTTCTCGTTTGATATCGGAAAAAGGAGAAAGGTATAAATATCTAATCTTAGCAATATAAACATCGGTAGGATTGCGGCAATTGCTTAATTGCCCTGACATCTGGCTTAAAGGTTTAAAATTTGAGAATAATATTGAAAATGTAAATATACGAGCGTGGTAAAATGGCTGAAAATCAACTTGGTGGACAACAATATCTCGTTTTGCCTGAAGGGGCAAGCAGACTTATAGGGAAAGAGGCACAGAGGACGAACATAGCTGTAGGATATGCCGTGGCAAGCATAGTCCGCACAACTCTCGGTCCTAAGGGCATGGACAAGATGCTAGTCAGCGAGCTCGGGGATATCATAATAACAAACGACGGCGCAACCATACTAGAAGAGATGAATGTAGAGCATCCAATAGCAAAAATCATGGTTGAGATAGCGAAGACCCAGGACAAGGAAGTGGGAGACGGCACCACATCGGCAGTTATAATAACTGGAGATCTGCTCAGGAATGCAGGAAACCTGCTAGACCAGGGCATACCTCCTGCAGCAATAATCAAGGGCTACGAGATGGCAAGAGACAAGGCAATGGTAATACTTGATAGTGATGCGAATAGCATCAGCATTGAAGATGACGACAAGCTTCTACGCATAGCAATGATCTCGATGGGCTCAAAGAATATAGGCACTGACCAGACTAAGAAGAACCTCGCGCAGCTTGCACTGAAGGCGATAAAACAAGTATCAGAAAAGAATGGCAACAAGATAACAATAGATAGGGATTTTATAAAGCTGGAGAAGAAGGAAGGAGGCGCAATGGATGATACCACTTTTATAAATGGCGTACTTGTGGACAAGGAGATAACGCATCCAGGAATGCCTAAGAGCATCAAGAATGCGAATATAGCGCTTCTTGACGTGGCCCTAGAGATAGAGAAGACTGAAACGGATGCCAGAATAGAGATAACTTCTCCGGAGCAGATGCAGGCCTTCCTAGAGCAGGAAGAGAAGATGCTCAAAAGCATGGTAGACAAAATAGCAAAGAGCAAGGCCAATGTAATCTTCGTACAGAAAGGAATAGACGATGTGGCTCAGCATTATCTGGCAAAGGCTGGAATCTCTGCTGTGCGCAGGATAAAGAAGAGCGACATGGAGAAACTGGCCAAGGCAACTGGTGCAAGACTTGTAACAAGCCTTGACGACTTGTCTGAAGCAGACCTCGGCCACGCCGGTCAGGTGGAGGAGAGGAAGGTCTCAGGGGAACAGATGGTCTTCGTTGAGAAGTGCAAAGACCCTAAGAGCGTAACGATATTCATAAGAGGGGGAACAAAGCAGACTGTAGACGAAGTTGAGAGAGCGATAACCGACGTGCTCGGAGCACTTGCAAGTGCGATACAAGATGGTAAATACGTCACAGGAGGGGGTAGCATAGAGATTGACGTGGCACTAAAGCTCCGCGATTATGCAACCGACGTAGGCGGCAGGGAGCAGCTTGCGATACAGGCTTTCGCAGATGCGTTGGAGATAGTTCCAAAGTCTCTTGCAGAAAGTGCAGGAATGGATCCTATAGACACTCTGGTACAACTCAGAAGCAAGCACAAGAATAAGGATGGAAGAGGCTACGGGATAGATGTATATAGGAATTCAATCAGCGAGATGGAGAAACTGGGTGTAATAGAACCGCTCAAGGTCAAGATACAGGCACTATCAAGTGCAACAGATGCCTCTGCATCAATACTAAGGATAGACGACATGATAAGTTCTAAAGGCAAGTCTCCAGCTGGAGGCGGAGGGCCTGGAGGCATGCCTGGAGGCATGGGGGAGGACTAATCCCTCATTTGGTCATTCTGATGGCTAGAATAGTAGTGGTCACTGGTTCACCTGGCGTCGGCAAAACTACTCTGGTCAAGAGCCTAGGGGGAGACCCTTCATTCAGGATAATGAGCGTGGCAGACGAGATGCTTCCCTTGGCAGCAGAGAAGGGTTGGGCAAAGCACAGGGACGAGCTCAGGTATATGGACAACGAGCAGATAACTACGTTGCGCAATTACGCATTCGCAAAAATTGCCGCCTCTGATGGAAATGTTATAATAGATACCCATGCAACTGTAGAGCAGAATGGCAGATACGTGCCTGGCCTTCCCGGAGATGCCATGGAAAAATTCAAGGGCCTGATGGCCGGAATAATATATATAGACGCAAGCACTGACGATATACTGGCAAGGAGGGAATCAGATAAGGAAAGGGTACGCGAGAAGGAGGCAAGGCACATAATACACATGCAGCGCGCAATAAACATATCTGCACTGTCCTACTACTCTTCATACCTTAACGTACCGCTCTATGTAGTGACTAACAGGCAGGGAAGGCTCGACGAATCCATGGAAAAATTCAAATCATGCATCTACGATGCATTTAAGGTGAAGAAATGATACCTCTAAGCCCTGTAATGCTGATAGAAGTTGAACTTCTGCTCATAACTGTTGCTTACGTTACCTTCTCAGTTACAATGCAGAGAAAGCTTGCAAATGTCGACAGAATGTATGAGATACGGGCAAAGATGAATACGATGACTAAAAAGCTCATGGAAATGAGCAAAAGCAGCAACAAGGAAGGCATAATGGACATACAGAAGGAAATAACAAAGCTAAGCACAGAGAGCATGATGCAGCAGTTAAAGTCCATGGTAGTAGTAGTGCCTGCCCTATTGGTGATATATTACCTTTTGCTGCCAATGGGATTTCACAATTTATCGGTAAACCTCCCATTTCTATCCTTCAGCTTAAGCTACAAATCATTCTTCTTCTGGACATCTGTCATAATAGGATTTGCTGCTACTATGTGCCTTAACATCTACGACAGGAGAAGGCTGCGCGAAAAGTATAAATTTGGCCTACTTGGCCCTTCAATCAGGCAGGAGACAGTAAATCAATAAATAGATGCAGGTAACAATAATAAGGTGTAAAAGAGAACACAGAGCGTGTTATAATGCCAAAGCCAATGCATAGATCTAGGAGTTTCAGGAGACTTGCAAGAGTTACCCCAAAAGGAAGGCGGGTAATTCACTATGAAAGGAAGAAAGGAAAGCTGCCGCATTGCGCCTTGTGCAGGAAAGAACTTAATGGCATCTCCATAAAGCGAAATGCAAAGGGCAGAACGCTAAAGTCAAACGCACGGATCTTCTCTGGTGTACTCTGCGCCGCGTGCGCAAGCAGGATAATTACTGTAGCAAGCAGGATAGAGAATGGCGAGATGAAGCTAAACGACATAAGCATAAACCAGAGGACTTATGTTCTGCAGATGATCTCCCACTAACCTTATAATCACCTAGAAAACCATAGGAACCAAATAATATTCTCTAACCTGATATGTTATACTCCCCAAGGACAGCAACCTTGTACTCGCCTCCTGTAATGATTCCAGGCAATGTTCCTATCGGCACCACAGCACTAAAGGCCTTAGATTTCCCTGCCTCGAGGTCATAGCCTGAGGCATTATTGGCATGGAAAAGCGTGTTGCTCTCGTATGCAAGCGTACCATTCTGCCCAACTGTGAACAGTACTCCAGTGTACGACCTACTTTCAAATACGCATCCTCCAAACCTCCCGCTTCCAGAAATGCATCCCTCTGCCCTAATGCGCTGGACAGCTACACCTACAAGTGCTACGCGATCTATGTAAACGCTCCTGTTGCCATAATTTATAACGTCAGCATATATACTTACTGAGCCGTTCTTAAATGAGATTGATGAGTTTGCCAGCCGCAAGTCAGGCCTATATCTGCCTATCGCTTCCATCTCTGCACCATCAAGCCCTTTTCTACTCCAAAACATGTCTTCACTAATCAACCTGGACCTTTCTCCGAATCTCGTAACTGCAGCTATGGAGGATGGCAGCATAACGAACTTTGATGTGCCATTATAATACGCTGTTGTAACCGTTGGCATGAAATCTACTAGCACGCCTGAAGAAGAGTTCACGAGCGTATTGCCACTAACCTGCGCAAGTATTTTATTGCCAGGCACCGTGACATTGTAAGTTGTGCCGTTTATCACTATGTATGCATGCGTTGTGTTAAGCCTGACTTCCTTCACACTAGAATTCGAGGGAATGTTCACGCGCGCAATTACCTGGCTGGAGTTCAATACTGACATCAGATTTATGCTTCCAGAAGACTGCGACGATATCCACCGCTCTCCGCCTCCAGGCATGCCAATGTATGCAGATACTGAGGAATAGCCTACTGTTAGCGATGTAGTGCCGCTTGGAACTATCGGAGGATCAGTTATGCTTATCGGAGTCAGTATGGCAACATACTGTGTATTTGCAAGTATTATCCCTGCTATGAGGGCAGCTATGGCCACGCCATAGTACAAATGTTTGTTCCCTAGCCGCATGGTGTCAGAAGCGATAATTTGTCTACCTGTGCCGTCCTTTATTCTGTAATACTTCCACTTCTTTATATGTGGGTTCTCCACTTCTTCTATCTCTCCCATGTTCCTGAGTTCTTTGAGGTGCTGGCAGACTGTAGATGGAGACAAACCAAGCTCCTCTCCTATTTCACTCATGGTCATATTCTTTGATTTAATCTTCTCGAGTATCCTGGCTTTAGTAACGCCCGTCTTGCTCATGCAATCTTTTTATATATACAAATCAATGCTTTTATAGTGTATCTCACAATTCGGTTTTTGTTCGGTTATTTAAAAGGCCAGATCCTTCCAAACCGAAACATGGTTTTATGCTATAGGATTAGATTTTCATACCTTTATAATACTCTATGCAATTCCTTATCCCTTTTTCAAGAGTATACTCTGCTTTGAAACCTAGCACTCTCTCTGCCTTTGATATGTCTGCACGTGTATGTTCGACATAGTTCTTAGCCTTCTTGTCTACATACTCTGGTTTTATCTCTACATCCATCTCCCTACCTAAAATCGATACCATCTCATTGAGAGTATAACTCTTCCCTGTTCCTGCGTTAAAAACATCATATTCCCCTTTGATTCCAGCTGCTTTCTCCAATGCGCTGACAATGTCACCTACATATACAAAATCCCTTGTCTGCCTTCCATCTCCATATATCACCGGTGCTTCTCCCCTATTGATCGCCCAGATAAACTGCGTTATCAGGTTGGCATACTGCTTCTTGCTCTCTTCATGTGGCCCGTATACTGAGAAGAATCTAATGGCAGTAACGCTAAGCCCCTCCATTCTGGAGTAGAGCTCAGCCAGCCTCTCTACGTATATTCTGGCTTCCGTGTAAAAATCCGTCACTTTCAGCTGCATCTCTTCTTTATACGGTGGTTCGTTTCCGTTGTAAACTGAAGAAGACGATGCGAGTATTACTTTCGATCCCTTCTTAGATGCAAACTTGAAGAGGCTTATTGCCCCATCCACAATGCCGCTTACCTTGTAATTATCATCTTTGTACATTGGAGATGAAGAATACATGCCTAGGTGGAAGATATAATCAGGGTCAACGCCGATATTTCCTATATCCTTTACGTCCTTATCTATCAGCGTTACCCTGCCAGATTCCAGGTGCTTCTTTATGTTATTTTTGCTTCCGGTATGCATGTTATCAATTACTGTAACCTCATTGCTTCCTGCAAGTGAGTCTACAAGGTTGCTCCCTATGAATCCTGCTCCTCCTGTTATTACAATTTTTTTACCGCTTATCATGCTATCCTCTTTTCTTGGCCCTCGATCGATTTACTCTGCAACGCATGGCTGAAACGCCGAGGTAGTAATATGACAATAATACATCTATCAATATAACAATTCCTATTATCGGCATTTGGTACTTGCCAATATAGCTCATGGCGCTGCTCACTCCCAACACATTTACGCCTACGGCATATAGCAGTGTGCCTAGCAAGGGAGCACTGCATCCGCATCCTGCCACCATCCCACCTATGAAGGTTGATACCGCACTTACCACGCCTCCTCCTACAGCGCCTTTCTTCACTTCTT
>JAJYXO010000055.1 GCA_021801765.1 Microcaldota archaeon
CTGGAGTACTGGAAGAACAACAGGCTACTGAGGCCATTGGAGACTTATGTCGGCAAGCTAGACCTCAAGTACGTGCCAATAGGAAAAAGATAAAATTGCTTAAGTATAAGCATGCCTTTCACTCCGCGTATAACTTCCTGCATCATTCATCAGGCAGTTCCCTTCTCTTCTTTGGAATGCTCCTCTTCCACAACTACTTTCTTTATGCCGTCCATATAGTCTAGTATTGAGTAAACAAGGCCTGATTTCCTTACAAAATAGTTTGCATCCTTCTTTATCACTGTGCCAAAGTTTATCCTGACAATGCCGCTCTCCTTCTCTATAAACGCCTTGTCGGCCTTTATGTCATTCATATCTTCAAGCGCCCTGACCTTATCTTCATCCTTCTCAATCTTCTCCACGACCTTCAGCTGGTATCTCAGCCTCTCCCCTGCAAGCGGATGGTTGGCATCAACCATCACCCTTCCTGAATTTACGCTCATGACTGTTGCCACTGCATCGTCTATCTCTATCTGCATTCCTGGCTGCGGGTTTATATCCCTCTTCCTGAAGTCCGCTAGCGGCATTATTCTAACTAGATCCTTGCTCCTCTCGCCATAGGCGTCATTGGCATCCAGCTCTACTTCCTTGCTCTCTCCGGTCTTCATGCCGCTTATGGCTTCTTCGAGCTTCTTGAAGAGCATCCCCTTCCCAATTACGACTAATTGCGGCGCATATTTCGCTTCGCTGCTGTATATCCCTCCTTTCTCTGCAGCAGCCTTGTCAGTGGTCCTTACCAGTGCGTTGTCCGAAAGCCTGTACATACTGTACTCTATCTTTACAAAATCTCCATTTGCGAACATATTCATCCATGCCTCTTTCAAATCTGCCGCTGCACTGCAACAATGTTGCAGATGATAAGCTCAGAAGCGTTTAAATAATTGAATCCCAATATATAAAAAGTTAATCTTGGAGGGATAAGCAAGATCTGCCGCTGGTTTGATGGATAAGAAAAAAGTCTCTGAAATAATCCTCTCAATCTTCGTAGCGATGATATTCATTTCTTCGTATGCAATATTTACAAACGCAGGAGGCGGACAGCAGACAACTACAACTACAACAACTGCTCCGCAGACAGTATACGGCACAGGATATGCAAACGCAACGCTATTGGGATACAACACTACGCTCTCCATATACTCTGCGTGCAACTACACCTACGCAAACGTTTCCGCAGCACTTTCAAAGCTTGAAAGAAATAATTCCATATTCTCATACTATTATGTAGGCAACAGCACAATAGTGGACCCAGGGAAAATGAACACGACTTCCGTATACTCTTACATGCAGAGGTTCCAGTCTGGAAACTGCCTCTCATTCTATGCACCTGCGCTAATAATGCTCCCTTCAGAAATTAACCTGCGCATAGAGCTGCGCAACTACACTGTAGTGCTTCCTGAGAAACTTAGGACGCAGAGCATGGATCTCCTGCTCCGGCACAACTCCACAAGCAGCATAAGGGTGAGGATAGCTGCACTTGTTGAGACAAATGGAACTATCTACAGCATAAACGCCACTGAGGCGGCGTAGGTTGGTGAGCGAGATAGCAAAGAAAGCGGCTGAAAAAGAAATTCGCGAGGAGTTAAGGATAGCTGCTATAAAGAACGCCATTGAATTTGGAACAGCCAGGGAGGGCGCCCTAATCGGCAGGCTGATCTCCAAGTTTCCAGAGCTCAAATCAAAGATGAAGGAGATATCTGCCATGGCCAAGGAGGCAGTTGATGAAATAAACGGGATGAGCGCCGCAGAGATCAAAAAGGCCTCAAAAAAATACGAGAAGCTTTTCGAAGAGGAGAAACGGAGGAAAATTGAGGAGAGCGCTGAGGCGAGGTTGGAATTAAAAGGTGTCTCAGGCAGCTTTGCAACGCGCTTCCCTCCAGAGCCTAGCGGATATATGCACATAGGCCATGCGAAGGTCGCGTTCATGGAGCAGAGGTTTGCGCAGATGTACGGCGGAAAGCTCTTCCTTTATTTCGATGATACAAACCCTGAAAAGGAGAAGCAGGAGTTCGTAGATGCAATGAAGAGGGACCTTGCCTGGCTTGGAATAGAGTTCGACAGGGAGTATTATGCCAGCGACAACATAGAATCCCTATACGGATATGCTGAGCGCCTGATAGAATCTGGAAATGCATACGCCTGCCTATGCGATGCGGCGAAGCTCAAGGAATCGCGCCTAAAGATGATCGGCTGCGAGCACAGGAAGCAGGATACGCTTGAGAACATGCGCCTCTGGAAGGAGATGCTGGGCAGGAAGTTCAAGGAGAACGAGGCTGTGCTCAGGCTGAAGGCAGAGATAGACTCGAAGAATACTGCGATGAGGGACCCTACGCTCTTCAGGATAAAATACTCGCTGCATTACAGGCAGGGAGGCAGATACGCGGCCTGGCCAACCTACAGCTTCAACACCCCAATAGTAGACTCGCTCAACGGGGTAAGCGATGTAATAAGGAGCAAGGAGTACGAGATGACAGATGAGCTGTATTACAGGATACTGGACCTTCTCTCAATGGGGAAGCCGAGGATACATAGCGTTGCGAGGCTTGAAATAGCAAACAATATGACATCAAAAAGGAAGCTCAACGAGCTTATAAAGCAAGGCAAAATACACGGGTATGATGACCCAAGGCTTGTCACAATAACTGCCCTCCGCAGGCGCGGCATACTTCCAGAGGCGATAAAGAGGCTCGCGTTAAGGTTCGGCATGAGCAAGACAGAGAGCGCAGTAAGCATAAACATGCTCCTTGCTGAGAACAGAAAGCTCATAGACCCTACCGCAAAAAGGCTCTTCTTTGTGGAGAAGCCTTTCATGCTCACTGTAAGCGGTATCCCTGAGCGCATGAGGAAGATCTCCATCAGGCTTCATCCCTCCACTGAACTTGGATATAGGAAGTATAAGCTAAATGACAGATTCTTTATAAACACCGCAGATGCATTAAAACTCAAAGAAGGCACCAGAGTGGCTCTCAAGGATGCATTCAGCGTAAGGATAGAGAAGTTAGGGGACGGCAAGGCCGAGGGTACGTACATGAAGGAGAACGCAGAAGAAAGAATACAGTGGGTAAACGAAGGCAACTATGGGGAATGCAGCATAGAGGTTATCGGAGACTTGCTTAAAGGCGAAGCGTTCAACGATGAGAGCATCAAGGTGTCAAAAGGGTATGTGGAGAGCTTTGCTGCAAACCTCGATGATGGGGAGGTTGTGCAGTTCGAAAGGGTGGGGTTCTTCAAGGTGGATGATAAGAATGCTATGTTGTTCATATCTCTCTGATCTTGGGAATGGTGGGTCTAATGCAAGAGTCAATAATACGTAGAGACAGTAATGCGATTGTATCTGATGCGAATGAAACTTTAGAGAAACAGGCGCTTAACAAAGTAGTGCGGGATAGCTGGAGAAACAAGCTGGATGCGAAGCATGACGCGAAGATAGCTGATTCCTTGAACAGCCACGCTGCAAACATGCGCAAGGTGCTGGGCACATTCGACTATGAGGTGCTCTGCATGCCAAACATAATAGCTAATTCAAAGCAGATGACGCGCAGCGAGCTCTCCCAGTACCTCTCCATGATAGAGGCGCTGGCTATAGGCTACAAGCACATGTTCGAAAACGACTTTGTCAGCATACTCATGGCAGGCCTTACGCTGAAAGCAAGGAACATAAGCTCAATGTCCAGGTATTTCGATATGTTCGTAAAGGATATAGAGAACAAGTCGAGCAGTTACAGGAAGAAGGCAGAAAAGGTGGGCGGCAGCGTAGAG
The DNA here is from genome assembly GCA_021801765.1 of Microcaldota archaeon. Lineage (GTDB taxonomy): Archaea > Micrarchaeota > Micrarchaeia > Micrarchaeales > CABMGC01 > JAJZIU01. Next base: position 3,799 of record JAJYXO010000055.1, read on the forward strand.
AAGCTTGCCGTTGAGATAGAGCGCATGGAAAGGAGCTTAATCAGGCGTTTCTTCAAAAAAGGAGAGATAAGGCTCCTCAGGGCCCACCTCTCTTCCAGATCGAAGAGGATATACAGGTTCACCGAGAAGGAACGCTACTATTCCAATATATCCTCCAGGGTTCGCGGCATAGCAGGACTGAAGCTCTAAAACCGCAAAAAGTCAGCGAAGGCCCTCCAACTCCTTCGCTATGTACTCTGAAACGTCTACTATCCTGGCATTTGAGAATGGCACACTATTCGTGCCATAGATCTCCACTGCTCCTGCCTTCCTTATCCTCTCTTCCGCAGGGCCTACCATAAGCAAGTGCGCCGCGGCAACAACTGCCTTCCTTGCACCTGCAGAGATGGCTGCATCTACTGCAGCCGCTGCAGTTCCTCCTGTGCTTATCATATCATCTACTACCACCGCATCTTTTCCTGAGAGATTTCCAAGCTCCCCGCTCATGCTTATCTCACCAGTTTCACGGTCTCTCTCCTTGGATAGGTGCACATATCCACACCCAAGCGCTTCAGCAATTTTTGATGCCCTCTCCAACCCGCCTGCATCAGGCGCAACAACTACAGGATCCCTTATCTCTCCGTATAGGCGCTTTGCCATGGGATTTGCCATGCCTACTATCCTTCCCTCTCCCTTGAACATTTCCATCACATCGTACTTATGCGGCTCAACTGTGATAATGGAGCTTATCCCTGCGTCAAATAGCATCTTCATCACCGTCTCTATGCTAACCATATCTCCCTCTACGAATGCCTTGTTCTGCCTGGCATACGCAAGATACGGTATAACTGCAGTTATTTTCGATGCAACCCTCCTCAGCCCGTCTGCCATAAAGAGAAGCTCCATTATGTGCTTGTCCTGCGGTTGGTACAGCGACTGGGCTATGACTACATCATCCCCTTTCTTCACTCCAATAACCCTCACGCGTGATTCTCCATCAGGAAAGCTCTTGAAGTCAACGTCAAATGCCTTGGCTCCCATTAACCTGCCAAGTTCCTTCCCTATTCCGCATCCTGCCGGACCCTCAAGCACTATCATTGTCTACCTCTTAAATTGGCCTTCTCTATCTTTTTTATCTTCCTCAATCTCCTCGAATGCCTTGCTTCCCTGCTGAACGGCTTTTCCAGCCATACTCTGACTATCCTCTTTGCTGCATTAGGCCTCACGAATCTGCTTCCAAGGCATAATACGTTTATATTGTCATGCTCCTTTGCCACAATTGCCGATTCTTCGTTCCAGCAGACAGACGCATAAATCCCCTTTACCTTATTAGCTGCAATATCCATTCCATGCCCAGATCCGCATATCAATATGCCCATGCCTTTAGACTTAAGCACTTTCATGCACACCTTCAATGCGTAGTCTGGATAATCATCGTCATGGTCATAGATTGGCGGGCCAACATCTTCCATGTCGTATCCTTCCCTGCGCAGAAATTCGCATATGGAATTCTTAAGGTCGAATCCTGCATGGTCGCTTCCTACGAAGATCCTCATATCTCTACCCTATGTCCCCTTTTGCTCCACTCCTCAAAACCGCCTATCATCTCTGTTACTTTCTCGTATCCTTTCTTTGCAAGCATGAGCGCAGCTCTCGGTGCCCTGTAGCACGAGATGTTATAGCAATAAAGTATCGCCCTTTTCTCCTTTGGTATTTCCGAAAACCTCTTTTCAATCTCCTCTATTGGCATACTGATTGCCCCGGGCAGATGGCCGGCGTCGAATGCCTTCTTGCTTCTTACATCTACCACTATAAAATCCGAGCTTCCGCCATTTATAAGTTCATCTACTCCCGCAGGATCTATCTCATACCTTAGCTTCTCTTCAAAAAAATCTTTTGCATTCATACTCTCACGTTGTAATACTCTCAAAGAACCCTTAAATCACTTTTGGGAAGAGCCAGCGGCAATCCCAGATACTATCTCCGATATGGAAATTATAAGGTTTCTGCAATTGCGTATCTCGCTAACAGATATCGATTCGCTAGTTGAATGCGGATTCCTGTATCCTGGCCTCATAACTATAGTATCATATCCCTTCTCACAGAGAAAGTTGGCTTCGCATGTTGCGTACATATCTCTCAGCTCAAAGCCAATTCCTGCTTTAACTGCAGCCTTCCTCGCTATCTCAGCTATTCTGCCTCCCGCTGAGTTGAATGGATAGCTTCCCGCATTTTTCTTCTCTGCCACAGTGTATGAACACCCAGTAGACGCCCCTGCCTTCTCAGCTGCTTCCCTTACATGCTTCATCTGCCTTTCAATCCCTCCAATTTCAAACGCCCTTACCTCTCCTGTAACAACTGCGTCTGCAGGAACCACATTATCCTTTGTCCCGCCGCTTATGGTGCCTATGTTCAGCGTCTCGCCCCTTGAATTTTTGCCTATCTTCAGGCTTCTTACAAAGAGTGCGGCTGCTGCTATCGCGTTCCTGCCTTTCTCCGGCTCAGTAGCAGCGTGGGCTGCCCTTCCTTTAAAAGAAACAGCAAAAGGCAGATACCCCAGCGCCCGCGCAGCGAATGATCCTACCTTCCCTTCATCATCTATCACAAACGCGTAGTCTACTCTGCGCTTGATAGAGAGCAACTTCGCCCCCATCATGCCTTCCTCCTCCCTAGTTGTGAAAGCCGCTATTATCGTCGGATGGCTCTTCTTCCTCAGATAACCGAGCGCCGAAATAAGCGCAGCGGTTCCAGCCTTAGCATCCGCGCCCATTATTGCATTGTTTGCGCTTCTTAAGATTCCATTCCTTTCCACGAGTTTTGGCCTTGTCATGTCTTCTGCCACAGTGTCCATGTGCGAGGTGAACATTATTGTAAGGTCTTTCTCTCCTTCCAGAGTGGCTACCAGGTTCCCCGTATCGCTGCCATTTTTCCTTCCTGCGCCATCTATGATGCTTGGTATTTTCATTGCGCCAAGCTCCTTCCTTATGAACTCTGCCACACCCCTCTCCCTGCCGCTTGGTGAAGGTATAGACGCGAGGCTCCTGAACAATTTTATCTCACTTCCATCCATACTGACTACCGGTCTTAGTATGTATCATTTGATACTTATGTATTACAATTAATATAAATATGTAGTAAACTTTAAATACCTGTTGCATTGTAATCTCTTATTTGTAATGTACGAACCTGAAACCTCTGCCAACAATGCGCACCCCGCGCTAGCAGACAATATACGTGTTACATAGTGATGTGAATGATCGCTAATGAAATAGGCACCCGGAGAGTTTCCCCCACTGCACCTGCAGCAGAAGCAAGGAATATATCCTTTGGCAGGTTGCTCAGGGGAAATGCTGGTCATTTACTCGAAAAGGCATGGAAGCCGGCAGCTCAGGCGAATGGAAGGATGCGTATAGTATACATGGAGTCGTTTGACCATTCAAATGCATTGAACCCAATTGATGACATACGATATTACATGATACTTGGGGAACTAAAATGTATACTTGAAAAGCATGGAATAGATGTGGAAGCTGCAGTGCACATAGCAGATATAGGAGTAACATACAACATCGGATCCTTTGACATATATTCTTCAAAAACCACGGTCAAGCCCCATAGCAGTATCGCAGAGGCTGCGAATGCCCGGGCTTTATTTGCGCATGCTGTGGCAGAAACATTCGGGTACAGCTATGAAGTTATACTGGAGAGCAGCGATATTAACAGGGATCCAGACGCTTTTTCATCAAGGCTTTCTGCATTTAGGTCTGTATGCTACGGTGATAGGAAGGCCATGGAAGCTCTGGCAGCTACAGTCCCTCCATCCAAAAGGGAACAGGAATCTGCGACTGGTTACACATATTCACTTGCGCAGCTAGCGCTTATGCATGATTGGAACCTGAAGCTTGGCCCTCCCAGGGAGCGCTATTACGACAGGGCATTTAATGCCATATCCGTTGCATCAGGCAGCAGGAGAATACTTCCAATATACGGCATGCCTACCTATCCTTTTGTCAGAAATTCCGGCATATATGAAAAGTATCCGGATATCAGGATCAACGGCGTAGTGCCATATGTGCTTGACACCTCTGGGAACTCTGGCTCACGAAAGTTCAGGATAACTGTTGGAGGCATGGCAACTGAAAGGATCGAGTCGCTGATCATGAAGGCATATGTAAGCCCTGACGGCATAGTAAACCCTGTATTAGATATTGCGCAGCTTGCAGCCATGGCAAAAAGCAGGCTCCTGCACGGCAGTATACTGCCGAAAGGGTTAGATGGCCTATGTGCAATGTGGGAGAAAGAGGAGCTTTCCGAAGAGAGCCTTCGTGGCATTGCCTTCAAAGAGGCGATAGAATACGTAGTAATGCCTGTGGAGGAAACGCTTGCAAAGCTACAGAGGAGCTGATTCTATGCCTACAAACAGCAAGGTCGTTATAAGGCCTGTTAAGCCAACAGAGGCAGAGCAGGCTGCAAGGCTCGATGCCAAAGCATATGGCTTCGGAAGAGAAGGCCTGCCAGCATCAATACCTGCTGACATATTCTCGCAGGTAGCTGACCCAAGGCTTGGCAATCCTGGTATTCTTATAGGCGCCTTCGCTTCAGAAAAGCTTGTTGGCTACTACCTTGTGCTTCTGGGCAGGAACCGCATCTGCAATTTCGCTGCCACAGTTGTAGATCATGAATACAATGCAGATGGCCAGAAGGGCATAGGTACAATGCTCAATATAGCTGCAATGTCCGAAGCATATACCCTCGGATATTCCACTGCAATATCCACCGTTGCTCCTCAGAACTTCACAAACCTTGTGCTCACACTAAATAAGCTAGAATGGAGAGTTACTGGCTACGCTCCAGACAAGTATGGGAAAGGAGAAGACAGGTTCTACATAGAGAAACAACTGCTTGGGGAAAATCCTGCCAAAGAGTACATGGAAAAGATGGCCAGCCAGCTTGCATCTCCAACCGGAAAGCTAGTCTTCCTTGGAAATGGCCAGAAGGAGACTAAGAACCAGGGAATGCTTGATAATCATACAAGAAACGTATTGATGGAAACAGATTGGAGTTCTGTGGAAGGCAGCATGATAGTATATGATACTAAAAAGGTAGCACGCATGGATGGAAAGAGCGATTTCAGCAATGTGGATTTCTACCTGCTGCTCGAGGCAAAGAGGATCTGAATGAAAATAACTTCCTTCGAAGCCCTTCCAATGAATATCCCCCTCAGGGAGCCATTCGTAATATCTACGGAAAGGCTTGACTATCTTCCATATGCACTCATAAAGATAGGCACTGACGAAGGCATAAATGGATACGGAGAAGCTACGCCGTCATGGGCATCTACCGGAGAGACGCAGGAATCTGTCCTAGGTGCAGCAAAGCTAATGAGGCAGTTTTTCATCGGAATGGATCCATTGGATATTGAAGGCGTTGGCTCTGTAGCTGACTATAACCTTCATTTCAACTCCAGTTTCAAGGCAGGCGTAGAGGAGGCGTTGTTTGACATAAAAGCGAAGAGCTTAAAGGCGCCGCTTCACAGGCTTTTCGGCCAAAAGAAGGAAGATACTATAGAGATACCATTCGTTGTAGGAATGAAGGACGAAGGCGCGGCAGTCAAGGAGATATCCAATGCCCTCTCCAGAGGATTCAAATCATTTAAGATCAAAGCCGGCGCAGACATTGAAATTGAAAAGAATGTGATACGCGCAACTAGAGGACTCTCTTCCGAAGCAAAGATATTTGTTGATGCAAACCAGGGTTGGAAGAGCCCTGAGAATGCAATAAAAAAGATCAAAGAGATAGAGAGATATGAGATAGAATGGATTGAACAGCCCATACTTGCCGCTGACATAAAGGGGAATTCAACAATAAGAAAGAATGTAGGTGTAAAGCTGATGCTTGATGAGAGTATTCAATCTATATGGGACTGCGAGCGTGCAATAGAATATGATGCCATGGACATTGTAAATATAAAGATTGCCAAAACAGGAGGGTTCCTGAACGCCGACGAGCTCATCAGGATGTGCGATGAACACGGGAAAAAATACATCCTTGGGTCTATGATAGAGAGTTCCCTGGGCACTGCGTTTATGGCACATTTTGCCTCCTGCCGCAATTTCCTGTCCTGCGAGGCATGCGGCGTGTATCTTATAACCGAAGACACAGGGGAAGGATTGGAATATTGGGATGGCTACATACGCGTGCCAGAATCTCCAGGAGTAGGGATCAAACTATCAGAAAAGTACAGATGACCGGCTATTCGCCTCAAAAATTCTTACGCATTATCTATTGAGCGGACGGGGAGTCCGTGATTTGAACACGGGTCGCAGCCTCCCGAAGGCTGAAGCCTACCAAGCTAGCAGAACTCCCCGCAGTCAAAGAATTTCCGCTCCATTCTTAGTTACTAAAATGTCATCCTCTATTCTCACTCCTCCAAAACCTTCTATGTAAATTCCTGGCTCCGCAGTTATCACCATTCCGGGCTTAAGTATCCCTTCTTCTCCAGGGGAGAATCCTGGGCCATCATGCACCTCTATGCCTACCGAGTGTCCAAGGGCATGTATAAAAGTGCCCTTGTATTTTCCTCCATGGGCCTTATCTATATGCTCCTGCGCTATCTTATGTATTTCCTTCCCTTTAATCCCTGGCTTTATGCCTGCTATTGCTAGAGCCTGGGCTTCCTTAACTGTCTCATACACATCAGCCATCTCTTTACGATTCTTGCCCTTTCCTCCAAAAATGAAGGTCCTTGTTATATCTGAAGAGTAATTCTTGAATTTTGCACCTGCATCTATCAATATAAAGTCTCCATCCTTAAGCTTGGTCTCATCGGGGGAATGGTGCGGATAAGCAGCATTCCTGCCGAAGCAGACTATTGTCCTGAATGAAGGTCCATCTGAGCCAAGCTCTGCTGATATGCTGTCAAATTTTGCTGCAAGCTCCTTTTCTGTGATGCCATCTCTGAACTCAGTTTTAATTCTTGCCATTGCCCTTTTTGTTATGCTTACCGCCTTTCTTAACAGGTTTATCTCACCAGCATCCTTTACCATCCTTGCCTTGATGAATTGAGCTGAAATATCGGCCACTTTCTTAGGCCTGTATTTTTTTATCGACATATAGATGCTATACGGAAGGAACGATCCATTAATGCCTATTTCCTTTCCTTCTATTTCCTTCTTCAGGAACCTGCGCAGATCCTCCCTTCTGTCTATCCTTACAATATCCATGCCTCCATTGGCCTGCTTCTTAGCAGTCCCATACTCCAGCACAGATGTAGCTAATGATATCCTCCTTCTTTTTACAATGAGGAAGCTATATTCGAAAAGCCCGCTGCTGAAACCAGTTACATAAAGGAAATTAGGATCAACAGACGAAGTATTCATTATTAATGCAAGATCTACTTCCTTGCATAAGCCAAGAATCCTCATGCCTCTCAAATATGCATCATGCTCCATGCAATCATAAGAACTAACACGCGAATATTAATGAACCTGCCGCGCCTTAAGAGCATAACAGCGGCAGGTCAAGTAGAGGTTTCCCCACCCCAACGCATTCTTGCAAATGCAATACCTTATCTTACCGCAAGGTATAAATATTATATTACTAAAATGTACTATTCAGTGTAAATATATACCAAATGGAACACAGGCATATGCCTGCATGGTCTGAAAAATGCTCAAAAAGGTTTTCATATGGAATCAAAAACCGACTATATAAAGGTTGCTTCCTACGAAGGGAAGCTGGGAGACGTAAAGAAGGTGCTGCTGCTCTACTCCGGCGGATTGGATACCTCAGTCATGCTGAAGTGGATACAGGACAAGTACAATGCAAAAGTGATCGCGCTTACCCTAGACATAGGCCAGCAGCATGATGACCTCGATGCAATACGCAACAAGGCGCTTAAATTAGGCGCGGAGAAGGCAATAGCCTTAGATGTTAAAGATGAATTCGCCGATGAATATATATCGAAGGGCATACTTGCAAATGCATCTTACCAGGGCAACTACCATCTCTCCACCCCTATAGGGAGGGCAATACTCGGCAGGAAGGCTGTCGAGATAGCCGAAAAAGAAGGCGCCGATTGCATAGCGCACGGATGCACGGGCAAAGGGAATGACCAGGTGAGGATAGAGGGATACATACTGGCTCATGATCCAAAAATGAAGATAATAGCTCCTGTGAGGGAATGGGGAATGGACAGGAACGAGGAGATAAAATACGCTGAGGAGAATGGCATACCTGTGCCTGCAAGGAAGGACTTTCCATACTCGGTAGATGACAACATGTGGGGCATGACATGGGAAGGTGGAGAAATAGAACATCCCCATCTAATACCTCCAGTCGAAAGATTCCTAACCACCTATACGCTTCCGAAAAACGGGCCAGAGGAAGAGACAGTCTCGCTTTCATTTGAGAACGGCCTGCCTACTGCGGTAAACGGCAAGAGAATGAAGCTCTCAGAGTTGATAATAAACCTTAACAAAATAGGCGGGAGGCATGGCGTAGGAGTGGTGCACCTCCTGGAAGACAGGCTTGTAGGGGTCAAGAGCAGGGGTGTCTACGAATTGCCTGCAGCGCACATAATAATAGAAGCACACAGGGCACTGGAAAAGTATGTATCTCCAAGGGTACTCAACGAGATCAAGGAGATGCTCGACATAAAATGGGCATACCTCTGCTACGGGGCGCTATGGTATGACCCTGCCATGGATGCTATCAATGCCTTCAATTCCAAAGTCAACGAGAAAGTCAGCGGTGAGGTAAAGGTGAAGCTCTACAAGGGAAATGCGACAGTTGTGGCATTGGAATCTCCTTTCGGCCTTGAATACTCATCGTTCAACAACACCGAAGGCTATGCATTCAACGTGAACGCAAGCGCAGGATTCACGGAAATATACTCCCTCCAAATGAAACTGGCAAAGCAGGTAGAGAAGAAAGCAAAAGCAGGAAAGGCATAAGAATAAGGTATGCGCATGAAATTATGGGAAAAAGGCTATAGCCTAAACAAGGAGATCGAAGAATTTACGGTTGGAAATGACTATATTCTCGATTCAAAGCTTGTCAGATACGACTGCATAGCCTCCATTGCACATGCAAAGATGCTAAATAAGATCGGCATACTGGATAACGCAGAGCTTGAAAAAATCTCCGCTGCGCTCAACGAGATAATCAAACTAGATAGTGTCGGCAAATTCATAATAAGCAAAGAAGATGAAGACTGCCACACTGCAATAGAGAAATATTTGACAAAAAAGATAGGCAAGGCAGGCAAGAAGATACATATGGCAAGATCTCGCAATGACCAGGTCGCTACCGCCCTGCGCCTTTACTATAAAGACAGCCTCAATGAGATATCGGAGCTTGCAAACAAGTTCTCCTCCAGCCTTTTTCTATTAAAAGATCGATACCGCAGCGTGGAAATTCCAGGATATACTCACATGCGCAAGGCAATGCCTTCATCAATAGGCATGTGGGCTGATGCATTCATAGAGTCAATGTCAGATAACAAGCGTGCGATATTATCTGCAATAGAGCTCCTGGACCAATCGCCTTTGGGCACCGGGGCAGGGTACGGCCTTCCTATGAAAGTCGACAGGCGCCTTACAGCTAAGCTTCTGAAATTCAGCAGAGTGCAGAAAAGCCCGATATACGTGCAGAACAGCAGGGGAAAATTCGAGTTTGTGATACTAAACGCGATAGCCATGATTATGTTTGACCTCAACAAGATGGCATCAGATATAATTCTCTTTAGCATGCCTGAATTTGGCTATTTTGAGATACCAAGAGAATTCTGCACAGGCAGCTCAATAATGCCGCACAAGATGAACCCTGACGTGCTGGAGCTCATGCGCGCCAGATATCACCAAATAGCTGCAGCGCAGGCAGGAGTGATGGGAATCGCATCAAACCTTATCTCCGGATACAACAGAGACATGCAGCTTACAAAGGGCTATGTTATGGACGGCATTGAGGCTGCAAAGTCCAGCCTGAAAATTGCCTCCCTTATAATAAAAGGATTGAAAGTTGACAGAGAAAGGTGCAAGGAGGCAATGACAAAGGAGCTTTACTCAGTAAAGGATGCATATGAGCTTGCAAAGAAGGGAGTCGCATTCAGGGATGCTTATTCAAAGGTGGCAGGTGAGTATTCAAATGGCTAAGATTGCAGATGAAGTGAGGAGGTATGTAGATACAAGGCCTTACATACTGGAAGCGCTTGAGAAAGGAATAGCAAATCTCAGCGAGCTCTCAAGGAGGATAGGCAAAGAGATAGGCACTGACAAATTCAATGCAGTAAAAGCAGCCTTAAGAAGGTATAAGATGGAATTGGGCAAGGAGAGAAGGACGAAGGAGAAGGATATAATGTCACTGATAAGCAGGAGCAGCGTCAAAGTGCTAGACAGCATTTCCGTGATAATCTCTTCAAAAGAGATTGAGGTTAAGAGCATAGCAAAAGTAGGGGTAGGCCCGAACTTCGTATATATACTGGAATCCCAGGATGCCCTGCCAAGGCAGAAGGATTACATACTTAAAAGCTATTCCGGCAAATCAGCAATAATTATACACTCAGACGAGCATATAGAGAAGGTTACAGGGGTAGTTGCATATCTATCATCGCTGCTGGCGCAGCTAGGCGTCAATGTGTACGAATTTCTCTCTTGCTACACCGAAACAGTAATAGTTGCAGAAAAACGCGATGCAGTGCGCATATACTCGATACTCTCTGGCATGTCCATGTGAGCCCAGCATAGCAATATCGATGAACTTACCCCAAAGAATACTCAGTGCTTTAGTATTGGGAATTTCTTCATGTAAGATTCAGACATAAGTATGACGAAATAAGGCAGCACAAAGAGCGAGTTTACCAGAAGCATTATGTAGCTTCCCAATATGCCTGCTGCCTCTATGAAGGCAAAATCCAGTATAGTCACTACTGCCACCAGCAGGAGGAGCCATAGCAGGAAGTACTGCGGCTCTCGCCTTATAAGCTTCAGGCTGTCCTTCACAGACCTGCCTATCCTCTTATCGTCTATGACAACTGCGCTTGGAGCATAAAAGATCAGCATGAAGCCGAAGAAGCCTACAGCACCTGTCACGAGTGCTTCCATGCCAATGTAGTATCCTATCACATTGGCAACTGCAAGCGCTATTGCATATGCCAGCAGTATTGCCAGAACCTTCCCTATGTACTTCTCTATGCCTTTGATTGCGCTTGCAGCTATCCTGGTGTGCGTGCGCTTTGACTTCACTATAAGGCTTATGGCAACGAATGCAAAGCTAATGAAAAGCATGGAGAAGAAGAATGCTGCTATTATTACAGCCAGGCTGGTAAAGCTTATGTTTGAGAAGATGCTGGCGCTCCTTAGGAAGATGGCGCCTGTGCTTATGTAAGTAGGAAGAGGTGCAAAAAACGGTATTATTGATGCTATTATGAACGGTATGGAGAAGAGCAGCACAAGCTTAAGGTTCCCGGCGTAGGTCTCAAATGAATCAGCGAGCACATTACCCATGCCAACACTTGATTATAGTTGCCACTGAGCATTTAATAAAGTTTAG
>JAJYXO010000008.1 GCA_021801765.1 Microcaldota archaeon
GTATTAGATGGAGGTGAAGGAGGACTTAGATATGACCTCACAGTTCCGCTTGCAAGATATGTAGCTTCTAACAAAGAACTGCAGATGCCTTTTAAGAGATACCAGATAGCGGCTTCTTGGAGGCGCGACGAGCCGCAGCGGATGAGGTCTAGGGAATTCATACAGGCTGACGTAGACATAGTAGGGTGCGCAGAGCAACTGGCAGAGTCGGAATCAGTAGTTGCAGTCGCCGCCGCGCTTGATAAGCTCGGCATAGAATACATTATAATGCTAAACAGCAGGGTACTGCTGAATTACATACTCGCCTTGGCAGGAGTGCCGAAGGAGAAGCATACCGCAGCAATACGCGGACTTGACAAGATAGCGAAAATTGGTAGAGACGGAGTTATAAAGGAGATGAATGAGCATGGCATCGATGCGAAGGCTTCAGAGAGGCTTCTCAGTATGGTAGAGGGGAACGGGGAGGAAGGAGACGTGCTTGCAAAGCTTGCATCTTCGCTGCCTGAAGCAAAAAGCGAGATTGAGAGGCTCAATGTTCTTATAGAAACAATAAAGTATTACGGCATAAAAGGGAAGATTATGGTAGATCTCTCACTGGCTCGGGGATTGGATTATTACACAGGCCCAGTATGGGAATTTATCGCTTACGAGGACGGGAGAAGGCTGCCGACGATAGCTTCTGGGGGAAGATACGATAAGCTGATAGGCATTTACCTTAAAAGGGATGTTCCAGCAGTGGGCACTTCGATAGGCATAAGTAGGATTTTTGAGATGCTCAAGCATAAGGAAGGCAGCAGAACATATGCTGATGTCTATCTCGCCTGCATAGGTAAAGATGCTATGAAGTATGCAGTAGAATCTGCGATGAGACTCAGGACGGATGGGCTGAGAGTGGATATGGAAGTTGGGCTGCGTGGAATATCAAAGCAGCTGGAACATGCGAGCTCGCTTGGCATAAGGCATGTTGTGATAGTAGGAAAACAGGAAATGGTTGTAGGCAAGGTAAAGCTAAGGAACATGGAGAGCGGTGAAGAGAAGATTCTAGATATCGGGGAGGTAAAAGAGGAGATGAGTGTTTAGATGGCAAAATCCGAAGTCGAGGAGCTTACTGAAGCGACAGTAGCAACTGGAGGAATCTTGGCAAAGCTATACTTCGACATGCAAAGCGAAAACGAAGATGACCTACAACCGCTGATGGCAGATCTGATAAACAACAAACTGCTGAAGGCCAGCGGGGTAGTATATTGCTACGGTAGCATAGACGAACCCATAAAGAGCGGCGATGCATATGTGACAAATGCTGCAGTTGTAATCTTGGTGAAAGATTTCTCCGCACTTATAAACGTCGCTTTTAATTTTGCCCCTGCTGGTGTAGAGATACTCAGGCCAGAGAAAGAGTATATGCTAAGGCAAGGGGAGCTTCAATCGATAATACTCGATATAGCGCAAATATCTGTAGATTATTCTAGGTACATACTTAGCAGGGTGATGAGCAAATCAGATTATGACAAGATAATTAATGACATAAGGAACAGGGAAGAGCTAGGAAGGAAGCTTGTGAAGAAAGAGGGGAAGGATGATGTGCGCCAGTAATCTAGCCTGGTAGGATCTGAGCTTCCCAAGCAAAGGAATAAGCTCATAGCGCGGGTTCAAATCCCGCCTGGCGCATCTCCGGCAGATAGATTTGAGAATTTTTGGGAAAATAAGGGATGACCTGCCGTATGCAAATTCTCAATTAAAGTTATTAAATGTTCCGTACTGCAAATGCGCTTATAGTAGCAATGAGCAAGGGTTTTGCAAGATTTAAATATGTGATAATAGAAAGCTGTATTGGATGGTATTGGTATGGCCCCAGCCCTTACGATTACCCGAATATGCTATCGAGGCCGTACACGATATACACTTGACGATTGTTATATGGTGTAAATATGTGGCTAGCAAGGGAGGCAAGAGCGTTAATTAGCATAATACCGAGGGAGGAGAAGATATACTGCATGGCGATACAGCGTAGGCTGGACAATGCGCTTCTTAATCCATCCATTACCGTGGCCACCGAAAAAAAGCTAGTTGTCTGCAATAGGTCGTTTCTGGGCATTAGGCACGATATCACGTTTATACCATACAAGGCAATAGTCAGCATGAGGATGGTCAACGGCCTCTTCTTCTCATCGCTTCACCTGAGGCTACATGGAACTGCACATAAGAATGCCAATTCATCAAGCGATATAAAGGAGGATGGAGAGATAAGCGGGCTTAGGCAGGCAGATGCCATAGCCCTAGCAAGGGCCATAAGCATCTCTATGGAGAGAATGGAGATTATTAAGAAGGATAAAAAAGCTGAGGCTTCTGGAGAGGAGAAAGTTCAGAAGTTTATCTCAGAAGGAGAAGCGTATAGCGAAGCCGAGATGGAATATGTGCTTAACGACTCTGAAGTTGCAGTGCAGCTTCCCCCGCATGTGTATCCCAGTGACCTCAGGATTTTTAAGGAGAGGAAGCTCGGTGAGGATAAAGGCGACATTGATCCTGACGAGCTTATGGTCTTCAAGCTTAGGAGATGACTTGCACAGAGAACGCGGCACATTTGCATGGATGAGAGAGTAATTATAAAGGGCAGGATAGTTTCTGGGAAGGGAGAAGGGGCTTACTACATGGGCTTGCAGGGTTACAGGTTGCAGTTCATAGAAAAGCTTGGCATTGATCCTTATCCTGGAACACTTAATGTGAAGGTGGGGCGTGTAAGCCTAGGCGCCTTAAGCAGGATGTTTGAATCTAAAGGCATACCCATAAAGGGATTCCTACATGATGGAAAGCACCTTGGAGGCGTAGTAGCGCATATGGCATCTGTTTCTGGCGTGAAGTGCGCGGTGATAGTGCCGGAGATGTCAAGTCACAGGCAGGTGGCAGAGGTAATATCAAGGGAGAATCTCAGAAATAGGTTCCATGCATCTGATGGAGAAGAGATAGAAATACTTGTCACTTTGTGACAGAATTCTTTCTGGCTGCATAAGTGCGTTCCAGTATGATAAAGAAAAAGGTAAGCATTCCAAACGCTACAACTGACCATTCTATATCGCTAATTCCAAGTGATAGCTCTGAAATTACCAAGCCTATAAATGCCATAGCTGCGAATGCAACACCGTATTTCACCTTGAAAGATGGCTTGTAAGACTTCGAGCCTCTCAGCTTTAGGTATGATGCTAGATCAATCACCCTAGGAAGACCAGTGCCTATTATTGCGCCTATCACAACGTATTGGTAATAGTAAGTAGGAAAGAATGAGAGCGCCATGGGAATCAGGAATGAAAGCAACGTCGCATATAGAGGTATCGACCTCTTGGATATCTCACTCATTTTGCCTGGAAGGAACTTCAGCCTGGAGAGGGCAACCAGTATCCTGGAGTTCGACATCACCATTACCAGCATTACGGCGATGATAGCAAAAATTGCAGCTATCTGGAAGGCCAAGAGCAGCAGGTTGTTGCCAAGCAATGCCACTAGCCCGAAGACAGGGTAATAATAGAACGTTTTATTCAGCTGCGTGCTGCTCAGGCCCATGTAGACCGCAAGCACTATTAGAGCATATAGCAGCGTCACAACAAGCAGCGAGTAGACCATTGCCTTGGGTATCTTCTTAACATCTTTTGCTTCTTCAGGTATGGTTATGAGTGCAGTCCAGGAACCATATGCAAGTATGGCTATGGGTATGGCGTAGACTATACCTACAGCTTTGGACGTTCCAGAGAAGAAAGGCATTAGCCTCGAAGCACTTCCATGAATGATTCCCAATATTATAACTGCAGAGAATATGACCATGAAGAATATGCTCATCAGCAGGTTTATCTTGCTGGTCACTTTTGCCCCAAGGATATTTATTATGCCTACAAATAACAGGGAGAGTTCAGCTATTATTAAAGATCCTGCAGTGCCTGTTGCAAGCGCAGGGCTCACGTAGCTGCCCAGTATTATTGCAGATATCACTATGCCGAATAGTGTGCCTATATAATACCCGGCGCCCTCCAGGAAGGCCAGATATCTGGCAATCCTCCCTTTGCCGAAACCTTCGTATGGAAAGACAACAAGCGCACCAGAATCAGGAAATGCAGTTACCATTTCAGAATAGACTAGCGCCATGAAGATGGAGAAGACCCCTGCCAGTATCCAGGAGATGATACTGGAAGGGCCAGCATATCCATATGTCACAGATGCAAAAGTCAGTATGGCAACTCCAACCATGCCGCCTACGCTAAGCCAAAACAGGTCCCAGAATCCGAGTACTTTCCTAAAGCTGGCCAAATTTATACACTTTTTAATCTATGCACCTGTGGGTTTTATTTATGCGCATTATCAATTCGGCATGCATCGAAGTCTGACCCAGAGCCGGATTTGCCATAAGGTGCGCATATATACTTCGCGAGCCCTTTATGCTTAGACGCAAAGTGCCGGATGTAAGGGCAATCAGGCTTTACCTTTAGGCTATTCTCTTTTGCGAATTTAAATGCTGCAGTTGCCAGATGTTCTGCAATGCCTTTGCCGCGTTCTTCTTCAGGAGTAAAAGTCTCGTAGATTGAGATTATTTTGCCTTCTGTCTTGTAGAGAAGGAATGCATCGCCATGCTGCGTCTCAGTGTAGAATTTGCCTTCAACATGTTTTATTTCCATACAATCGCATTTTGTCAATGAGCCTCCTCAGCGGCATTGTGGGCATGTCCATATCGCCATATCTGGATATGATCGAGTCTATGTGCAATAGATTGATTAACTTTATAGTTGCGCGCATGCCCGATGGCCCTGCTGCAGAATACATCTGCCTTATTAGTCTGTGGGCTGCGGTGTCAAGGCTGAACTGCGACCTGTATCTATGCTCGTACTTTTCAAGCGCTTCGCCTCGTGATATGTGCGCCTTTATGGCTTCGGAGGCGAGTTTTGCTGCAGAAGCGCCAAAAACTATGCCGCCTCCTGTGGAGGGTTTCACCTGCCCTGCAGCATCCCCGACCAACAACACTCCTTTCTTAGTATCTGCAATGTGAGGCCTCATTTTTATAGGTATAACACTACCCCATCCGCTTAGCATCTTTGAACCGCGTATGGCATCTGATATCCGCTGGAGACCGATTAGCTTCCCAAAAGCATCCCTTGCGTTGATATGTGACTCAACACCTATGCCAATCTCGAGTATGTCCTTCTGGAGAGGCACCATCCAGCCAAAGAGGCCTTTGGGTATGCATTCTCCGAAAAATACCTCTGCGCTATCGCACTCTGGCGCATTAGAATTGAACTCTGCTTTATAGGTATTCAAATGTGGCGGGGTGCTGCCCATTCCAAAATGCATGGCAACCTCTGAAATCGCGCCATCGGCTCCTACAACCACTTTCCTGCTCGCCAACCCATCAATCTCTGCTCCTCCCAGTCTTCTGCCGAGCTGCAGCTGTGCACCCGAAGCCTCAGCTTCAGCCATGCAGATCTCATTTAGCTTCATCCTGTCAAGTACATATGCCTTTGGTTCTTTTGATCGAATATGCAGGCTCTCCCCATATGCGTGCACTATAAGATTGTTAAGTGAATTTGTCACTGCTTTATGAAACCTTATCCCTAGAGACGAGGCTCCTTGCACGGAAAGTATGCCAGAAGCCTTTGCAGGGAATCCGGGTTTCTTCTTCTGATCGTATACTGTAACGTCAATTCCAGAGGCTGCGAGGTCCTTTGCAGCTATGAGACCTGCAGTTCCTGCCCCTATTATTGCAGCTGAAGACCGCATAAAAACGCCTGTTTTATATTACTTCCGCATATAATAAATATTATCTATTCATAACCAGTGGTGGAGTATGTCTTTAGCCCCAATATTCATTGGCATATTATCGGTTATCCTCCCGGGTTTCTTCCTTGCGCTGGCATTGCTCAGAAAGACAAAGCTGAATATCTTTGAGATATTCATAATAGGCATTATTTTCGGGATCATTTTCCCTCCTGCAATGACTTGGGCAGAAGCATATCTCATACCTTATGCGCATGCATTCTCTTTCTCTGCAGGGATTTACAATGCGAATGTAATAATACTTACCATAATAGGGGTTGCGCTCTCTGCGTGGCAAGGCGCGTTTAACCTGGAAGCATTTGGAGCTTTATACAGAAGCGAGGAGCCAGAAAGAGCAGAGACCGGGAGTGATTATAGGAAGAGGCTTTCGGATATTAGGGAAAAGATGCAGAAGTTAAATATGGATCTTAGGATAATAAAAGGGCATGAGAGGGAGGAAAAGGAGCTTGATGCCAGGCATTCTGCGGAGATAAAGGAGTTGCGAGCGAAGGGGACAGGGAGAGAAGAACTTGAAAGCATAGAGGAGATGCACAGGAGGGAGGAAAGGAAATTGTTCGAAGGGCATGAGAGGGAGGAGAGGTTGCTAATAAACGGAGCTGGAAGCAAGGATGAGAGGAGAGAGTTTCCTACAGTATGGATAATACTCGCGTTGTTGATGATCATTACATTTGCATCAAGGATAGTAAACCTCTCTGTGGCGCCGAAGTTCTTCGAGTTCGACCCGTATTTTGATATGATGAGCGCGCAGTGGATACTTACTTATGGATACCAGCTCAAATATGACACATCTGCTTGGCCAGGCATCGTAAATGGCAGCGTGCATAGGATACAGCCCTTAGTGCCGTATCTTGAGGCTTACTGGTACCAACTCGAATCGCCAAACAGCAGCGGGCAGAAGCTCATTAACACTACACTGCTGAGCAAAGTTAGCAGTGTTTATCCTCCACTGGCAGCAGCGCTGCTGGTTTTCGTAATCTTCATGTTCGTATATCACGAATACGGAAAACTTCCAGGGATGATAGCTGCTGCATTTGCAGCAGGCATGCCGGTGCTCATAACAACTTTCATAGCTGGCGAGCAACTCCTTGAGCCGTGGGGGATAACCACGCTTTTCTTCTTCTTTGCTGCGTATCTGCTTGCAGTAAAGAACCCCAAGGAGCCTAGATTCGCAATATTGGCAGGAATAGCTTTCGCATCCACATTCCTTGGCGCCCACTATTATACTGTAGATGCAGGAATACTTGCAGCGTATATAGCCATACAGGGCATAATTGACATTTTAAGAAGGAGGAAGACATGGGACTTTTACAGAATGAACATAATATTGCTGGCTGTGATGGCAGTATCGTATGCACTTTATGCGCCTTATGGAGCCACTCTTACAAACAGGATTCCTTCTATACTAGGCATACCTACAGTTATAGGATTCCCTCTTTTTGCTCTGATAATAGTTATGTTTTTTGAATATCTGCTTATCTTCCTCAACAAGCAGTTTAATGTCAAGCTTAACAGTATCAATTATGGCATTCTCCTTGTTGTTTTTATAGCTATTTTAGGAATGTTGGTGATATTTACACCGATAGGAAGGCCTGTTAAAGGATACTTGAGCCTCAGCGAGAAATTCACAACGCCGTCTTCGGCGCTTTTCATGACCGTGCAAGAATATACGCCGACAGGACCAAACTTCAACTTTGGCCAAGGAGGCTTTGGATTCATAGGATCGAGCATATTCGGAGTTGCCATAATAGTCTGGATTGTGCTGTTGCTCTTTGCAGCATTCAGCATTTTCGATATAGCATTCAGGGATTCTAGGTCAAGTGTGCTTACAATATTGATAGTAGCAATACTTGCGCTTGCAGGAATGAGCGAGGTAAAATACCTGCCGCACTTCGGAGTGGCATACATACTTGCGATTAGCGTGGTCTTTGCAGATGTGTATATCATTATCAAAAGGAGAGGCATTCAGAATGAGGTGTATATGGTGGCAGGAGTAGGGCTTCTGATTGCAGTTGCGGAGTTCTCCTATGCACTATCGCCATTCACGGCCATAGGAGTTAGCTGCTCCAACATAGCAAAGCAGGGCAATGCGATAGGCTATGACATGTTCTGCAATACCCTGACCAATGCATGGCTGAATGCAACGGCGTGGATGCGGGAGAACGTAGGACCTTATGCCCCCAGGATACTCTCATGGTGGGATTACGGAGATTGGATAAACTGGTTTGGCAATAGCAATGCAGTGATAAGAGGGGATAATGCCAATGCGACATTCGATTATAGGGTAGCTGCCCAGTATGTGCTTGGAGTTAACGACAGCTATGGAAGCAAAAGCATGGCAGAGTTCATGAATAGATACCAGACAGGCTATGCGCTCTTTGACGACCAATTAATACCAAAGTGGTCTGCGCTGGATTTCCTAGCCTGTGTTAGCATAAATCAGACAAGCAGGGGGAATGCGATAGCGCAGGGTAAGGCATATGGAGTGTCATATCTAATAGGCACATCCCAATGCGAGCTCAACCATGACCCTGTTGATGTTAACATTCCGGTGAATCCATCCATTAGCGAATACTGCTCATTCCCTAACTCCAACATTACTGCTGTGAAGGGGATAGTGACGATAGGGGAGACTGTTCCGGAGCTGCTGAACCAAACTTACTGTGTTGGGCTGAACCCTGTAAACAATTCGCTGCCGGTCTACACTTCCAATGGCATGCTTACAAATGTCATATTGCCGCTTAACTTGGATCAAGGACAGAGGCAGCTCGTGCAGGGAAGCAGTGAGGTTTTTGCAGATTTCATGGCACTTTATCTGCCTAATGGGCCAAACGGAACAGTGACTAATGCACCGACTTACTTCTACAACTCCAATTATTACAGAGCCTTCTTCTTTGGGAAGCTGCCTGGGTTTACACTGGCTTATCCGCAGAACTTCTCCGGCATAAATTTTGTAGGGAATACTTCGCAGACCGTAATGATATTTAAGTTGGACAACTATACAGGCGGCACTCCTTCTGTAGCGGTCAAGCCGAGCTGGATAAGCAACAATTACGAAGTGCCAGGATAGGTGCTTAGATGAAGCTGCTCTTGATGCAACCTTATCTTAACCTCAGAGGAGGCGTAGAAAGAGTATTGCTTAAAGTGGCTGCGCATTATAAAGCACCAATATATACACTAGAGCACAACGCAAATGCTACATACCTGGGTTTTGGAGACCTGGAGATAAGGAAGATAGAGGACGCGACGCCGCTTTCAGGATCGCTTCCTTACAGAGCATCGCAGGGGCTCAGGTATGGATATACATTTTACAACCTTAGGATAAAGGAGGATTATGACGTAATAAACGCCCACATATCACCCAGCGAGTGGGCGAGGCACAGGAATGAGAGGATGCTCTGGTATTGCCATACGCCACCTAGAGAGGTTTATGACTTATATCATGTAAGGATGAAGGGCAGGCCATACAAAGAGAGATTTGTATATGCTGCTATGGCTAAGGCGTATAAGATAATAGCGAAGAGGGTAGTTAGGGACATAGAGCGCATAGCAACCAATAGCAACACTACTAGGAAGCGCATAGAAGAATATTTCTCCAGGGATGCATCGGTTATCAACCCAGGAGTTGATGTAGACGAGTATTCGAACAGAGGTGATGAGAAGTACTTCTTTTACCCTTCTAGGGTTATAGTCAACAAGAGGCAAGATTATGTAATTGAAGCCTTCAAAAGATTCTCGAAGAGCATGAACGGAAAGGAATATGCGCTAGTGCTCGCAGGTGCCCTGTCTAAGGACCCGGAGCATATAGCTTATTATGATAAAATCAAGAAAATGGCAAAAGGATCAAGAGTGTACATTAAGACCGGGTTGCAGGATAATGAGATAAGGAAGCTTTACTCACGGTCTACCGCGGTTCTCTTTTCTGCTATAAATGAAGACTTCGGCTTCGTGCCGCTGGAGGCAATGGCCAGTGGAAAGCCGATAATATCAGTAAACGAGGGGGGTCCGAGAGAGACAATATTGGATGAAAAGACAGGTTTCTTAGTAAACTCGCCTGCGGAGATGGCAAGTAAGATGAAGTTCATCGCAGAGCACGGCAAGCTTGCGGAGAAAATGGGTAAGGAAGGCAGGAGGCATGTTTCAAAGAACTATACGTGGAGTGAATTCTTCGAGAAATTTGATGCGGAGCTCAGAAAGGTGAAGGATGGAAAAGAAGCTACATCTCGAATCCAGGGTAGAGAGGGAACTTAGAGCAGAGTTTCACCACTTCGCCGCGTATCCCACGTATCGTAGCGTTTGCATTTATCTCTGACCTGAACGCTTTTAGGTAATCGGCGCGCTTTTCCTTCTCTGGAAGCGAGTATTTTTGGATCTCCACGAGGACTTTTGCTATCATTACGCCTACTTCGCGCATCTCGGGTTCCTTCATGCCCCTCGTTGTTATTGCAGGGGTTCCAAGTCTTACGCCGCTTGGGTAGAACGGAGAGGAAGGCTCTCCAGGTATTGTATTCTTGTTAACTGTGATGCCTGCTGCCTCAAGCGCATCCTGCGCGAATACGCCCATTCCGTTGCCATATTTTGTCAAATCTATTAGAAGCATGTGATTGTCTGTGCCTCCGGTAACTAGCGAAACGCCGCTTTCCAGGAGTTGAGCTGCAAGTGCTCTTGAGTTCTTCACTATCTGCGACGCGTACTCTTTGAATTGCGGAGAGGAAGCCTCCTTGAGCGCAACTGCTATGCCTGCAGTTACATGGTCGTGAGGTCCACCCTGCATGCCTGGAAAGATAGCTTTGTCTACTTTCTCTGCCAGCTCCGGGTCTTTCTCGAGGCCTTTATCAGTTACCATTATCATGGCTCCGCGCGGGCCGCGCAGCGTCTTGTGGGTTGTTGTAGTTATAATGTGCACATATTTTGCCGGGCTTTTGTGCACTCCGGCGGCAACAAGTCCTGCTATGTGGGCTATGTCTGCGGCAAGATATGCGCCGGATTCTTCAGCTATTTCAGAAAATTCCTCAAATGGGAATTCCCTGGTGTATGCAGTAGACCCCACCCAGATCAGTTTTGGCTTGTTCTCTTTTGCCAGCCTTCTAGCCTCGTCGATATCCATATATCCGTCAGCTTTCACATGGTAGGGTACGCTTCTGAAGAGCTGCCCTGTTGCGCTTGTCTTCCACCCATGCGTGAGATGGCCTCCATCTGTGAGGTTTTGTCCCATTATGGTATCCCCAGTTTTGCATGTTGCAAAATAAACAGCAAGGTTTGCCGGAGATCCCGAATATGGCTGTACGTTTGCGTGAGGTACGCCAAAAAGTTTCTTTGCCCGTGCTGAGGCGAGCATCTCTATGCCATCTATGAACTCATTGCCACCGTAGTAGCGCTTTCCAGGATATCCTTCAGAGTATTTGTTCGTTAGAAAACTTCCTACTGCCTGCATTACTGTCTCGCTGGTAAAGTTTTCAGAAGGAATCATCTCAAGGCCTTCTCTCTGCCTTGCCAACTCCTTCTTTGCATAAGAGAACAGCTCAGGGTCATTCTCCATTACTGATTCCAATGTCCTCATTTGTTCACCATCTATCGAAACGCAGCGCGAATGCCAGAGGCATATATATCCATCAGACCATCCACAGCTACCACCATTGGATGACATGGAATATATACCTATCTAGATGAAACCTTATAATCGAGTCTGTATGCATAGCTGGCAGATGGGCAGCTTGTTAAAACAGGAGGAGCAAATATAATTGAGGTAGAAGAATGGAGATAGGGATAATAAGGCCTTACGAAATAGAATTCAACAATGCAGATGTAGTTGACATAGACAAGGCCATCAAAACCCGAGGCCACGAAACCAGGATGATTTATGCAGATATGCTAGGCATAGGAATCTCTGAGAAGGGCATAAACATTGGGCAGATGCTGTCTAGGAGTGAAAAATCTAAGCCAGAGGTTGATTGTGCGGTGCTCAGGCATCTAGGTATAATAAAGGATTACGAGCAGTATTGGCACAGGGTATCATTCGTAAGGGCGATGGAGGCATGCGGAATATATGTAACCAACCCAGTAATGCAGTGGCTAAATGCAAGGGACAAGCTTTCCACTTTCATAACACTTGCAAAGAGCGGCATTCCGATACCTGAGACGATCTCAACAGAACATATGTTCATAGCATACGAAGCTGTGAAGAAGTTCGGGAAGGCAGTAATAAAGCCCCTGCTAAGCGCAATGGGATATGGAGTCTTCAAGGTAGAAGATCCAGATGTGGCCATGCACATATTCAGCTATCTGGTGAATATAAACAAGCCGATGTATGTGCAGAAATATATAGAGAAGAAGGGCGGCGGAGATTATAGAGTGGTAGTTGTGGAAGGAAGGGCGCTTGGGGCAGAGTTCAGGAAAGGAAGCGGATGGAAGAGCAATATCGCCCAAGGGGCAAGCCCGATAAACGTGGAGAACCCAGATAAGGAGCTTACAGAGCTTGCAATCAAGGCTACTGAATCCCTGGGATTGGATTTTGCAGGCATAGACATAGCGGAAACAGAGGAGGGATATTGTGTGCTGGAGAGCAACCCAACCCTATCATGGCAGGGATTTAAGAAGGCCACCGGAATAAACCCTGCAGAAGAGATAGTAGACTTTTTAATAAGGAAGGCGAAGAGATAGCTTAGCCAGTTTCCCGCTGCCTTCTGAGCGTTATCGCCATAACAGATATTGAGATCAGCGCTGCGGATAGGAAAACAGTCATGATTAGGGGCATTTCAGGCTTCACGAACAGGAATGATATGAATAGGAAGATGCTTATAAAAGCGAATAATGGAGGTATTGCCGGCATGCCCACCTTATACCTCTTCAGCATGTAAAGAGTTGCGACAAGGCCAGCCATTGAGCCCGCAACTGTCATGATGCTTATAAAGGCGTTGCCAAAAGCTATGAACGAGCTTGTTGTTACCATGAGGGGAACCATCAAGTCGCCGTTGCCAAGCATCGCAGATGATACTGCAGGAATGTTCCCTTGCCCTATAAGCTTCTTGAATTCATGGTTATTTATGCTCACTTCGGTCTTCCTAAAATCTTCTATCTCTTTTTTAGTGAGCCGCTCTTTGGGGATCATCTCTATGCTCGAGGAGCCTATCATAAATGCGAGGTTCATCTTTGCTGCTTGCCTTGCCATAGGTATCATAAACTTGAGCACGAAGACAGCCAGATAATCATATATTGCTATTGCAGCCATGAAGCTGTATATCACAAGGAAGCCAAGAATGGGCGAATTTGCATAAAGCCCCGGAAGGAAGAGCATGCCTATGAATATTCCGTATCCCATGCTGCTTATCATGGTGATTAAGTTCCTGTGCCCCTTAGTGGCATACCTGAATGCCATTATGCATATTGCAGGGATTAAGGCGGCTTCGCCTGCCAGCGCTGCGTTGTGGAGGAAATCTAGAAGTATGATAAATGAGAGAAAATAAGTTCCGATTATGACGACTATTGCTTCTATCACTCTGAAGAACACATCGGCTCTGTTAAGCCTCATTAGTAGCACTATGACTGCGACTGCTATTGCAAAATATAGGATATTCTGAGCCATGAATGAAGAGGAGTATGTCTGCGGGCTGGCGCCAAATGTTGCCGCCACAGAGTATTTGTTGAATGGAGATGCATATACAACAAGGAAGCCAAAGAACTGCACTATGAGGAAAAGCACGAGTACGTACACAAGCTGCCTGTTCTCTATTCTCCTTGCCTGCATAGCGCATCACTGCTGCCTCCTTTGCTCCTGATCCCCAATCTTCTCCATTATGCTCTTTATGCTGCTTGCCACTGCGTTGCCTTTTTCAGTAAGGGCCACTTTCTTTATCCTGCCGTGCCTCTCGCTTGATAGAAGGCCTGCCTTCTCGCACCTCTCTATAAACTTGCTGGTATGCATGTAAGTTACATTGGATGCCTTTGCAAGATCAGAAAGGTACCAATCCTTGCCAGTGATGGATAATGAGATTATTATCCTAAGCTGCTTTTCCTTGAAAAGAAGCATACCTATCTTATCTGCCATTCCATCTTTAGGATATGCGCAGAGATATATTTTAGCCTTTTGCATCATATCTGAAGCTTTGGTGGATAGCATATTGCATTTGCACATCGACAGAAAGTATAAATATGGGAAAGTGGCAATATATATGGCCAGTTGATAGGCGATGGAAGAAGCCGGAGAACAGATAGATGCCAAGAATGATACGTCAAATCAGGCAGCCAAGGATTATTACACAAGGGCAGGCAAGGCTTTCGAGGAGAACAAGTTTGAAGATGCGATAGAGTTCTATACAAAGGCCATAGAAGAAGATGGAGAGTATGGCAGCGCATATTTTAACAGAGCCTTATCCTATGCCATAATGAACAAGTATACTGAAGCCACCAGAGACGCAGAGAAGGTAATGGACATGGAGCCCGACAGCTGCGACGCCCCGTACGTGATGGGCATAATATCAGAGTATCAGCATGACTATGTTGGAGCTAGGGAATGGTATGAGAAGGCGTTAAGCAAAAACCCATCGTACGAGCAGGCCAGGGCTAGGCTGGAGCAGCTTAAGACGAAGCTTACGCAGCAGGAGAGCGTAGGAGCTAGCGCAGCGCAGGCGGCTGGGGGAAAGATGAAGATAGGAGGGGAAGAGACGGTTGTAGAGGAAGGGCAGATAAAGAAAATCAGATGGCACAAATCAAACATAACTTTCAAGGACGTAGTAGGCATGGAGAAGGAGAAGAAGCTTATCTATGAGAACATAATATTGGCGATAAGGAAGCCCGAGCTTCTAAAGGCATACGGTAAGAAGCTGGGCCTCGGCGTAATCTTTTACGGCCCGCCGGGCTGCGGAAAATGTGTCAGCGGAGACTCTGAAGTGCTGCTACCAGATGGGAGGTTACTCCCCATAAAAGAGGTTGTAGAGAAGAAAGAACAGTATATACTCACATTAACTAAAATGCACAAACTCGCAATAAGGAAGGTCAGCGGATGGTGGAAGCTGGAAGGAAAGCCTCTCCTTAGGATAACTACGAAAAGAGGCAGGAGAGTAGAGTGCACGCCCGAGCATCCTTTTCTTACAAGGAAGGGGTGGATAAGCGCTGGTGAACTGAAAGAAGGAGATCTTGTAGGCGTCCCGAGGCATATGCCTGTTTTCGGCAATAACACGATGAAGGAAGCTGAAGTAAAGCTGTTGGCGTATTTCATAGCCGAAGGAGGACTCACACAAGGCCAACCCAAATTCACCAATTCAGATACGCAGATACTTGAGGATTTCAGATCTGCCATTGCACAGTTTGATGGTAAACTTTACATAA
>JAJYXO010000059.1 GCA_021801765.1 Microcaldota archaeon
ACTTTCTTGTTGAGGTATACGTATCCGTAGTAGGTTGTTCCTTTGTCTGCGGATGCGCTGTATGATGATCCGTTTATTGCGTAATTTATGTACACGTATGCGCCGTTAGATAAAAGAACCGTTATCTCATTGTGGCCTGAGTACGAGTAGTTGGTTGCACTGCCAGTCGTGGTGTTTCCCTGCATTACTGCCTCTGCCTGTTTGAGGAACATCGCAAGGGTTGAACCGTATGAGGAATTGTCGAGATAGACTGAGGTCGAGTAGCCAGGGACCGAAGGGGTTTCTCCTGCTGCGTACTGGAGGGTTGCATTTGCCATACTGGCGAGCATCTGCGCTGCTACGCTGTTGTAGTACGGCGTGCTTCTCGAAAAGGATACCTTGCCCAGAAAGGTATTGCCTTTGTATACTCCAATCTCCACTCCTGTGCTATCTATAATGTAGACTGTAGTTCCGCTAGAAAGCTCGATTAAGGTATAATTGCCAGTATTTACCGCGCTTCCTGGCTCAGTGTTGCCGAGAAGTACGGTCGAAGCCTGGCTTAGATCAGAAGACATTGCATTATAGTTGTAAGAGGTTGGACTCTGGAGATATACTGATAGTATATATCCAGGATAGATTGGTGCGCCACCTGCTGCCTTTATTGAAACAAAGCCAGATGCATTAAGCAGGACATTTGACAGTGTGGCATTTGTATATGAAGCAGGCACTGCCCCTCCGCTTGATGCCGCAAATGACATGCCAAGTGAAAAGAGTACGATGATGGAAGCAATTGCGATAATGTTTGTCTTCATTTGATCATCCGGTTATTTAACATAAAGAACAGGCTGGTTCGTCAGGCTGCCGCTGTATGGAGAACTCCCCACAGTCAGCAGGAAAATTGTTGTGTTTCCGTAGCACGGGTTTGCAACCGCCCAGTATGTGCCTGAGGCACCTGCTGTTGCACGTAAGACAGTGTTGAAATAGC
Source organism: Microcaldota archaeon (assembly GCA_021801765.1). Lineage (GTDB taxonomy): Archaea > Micrarchaeota > Micrarchaeia > Micrarchaeales > CABMGC01 > JAJZIU01. Next base: position 965 of record JAJYXO010000059.1, read on the forward strand.
TAGACTTACCGCTTAAGACCTCAGTGCCTGGTATCATAGTTATATTAAAGCCTGGGGGAGGGCTCCCTGGAACGGTATACGTGTTGCCGTTCGCTATATCGTATAAGTACAGTATATTGGTTATCTCTGTGGAGGAGGATATACTCTCTGTTTCTGTGGTGTTGTACACCAGTACGCCTGAGGCTCCGCTGTTTATTACATAGTCATGTATGCCTGAAATGCTGTATGACTCGAATCCCAGGCTTGCCTGTACCGAAGTGCGGCCGGGCATTACCGAACCTGCACAGGCGCCGGATGAGTAGTATAACTTAGGGCTATTTGTAGTTATAGAATTGCCAGTGTAGTTATTGCTTAGAATTGTGGTGCCAGAGGTTACAGTAGTAACTTGAGAGATTGAGGTTAATGCGCTTGTCTGCTGCGTCTGGGAGATTGATGAGGATATTTGCGCTCTTTTGCCTTTTCCAATGGAAACGTATCCAAATATAGCGGCAGTAATCAGCACGATGGCCAAAATGCCCATTATATGCGAAGGTATCTTCTTATGCTCGCGTAGCGCGCCTTGATCTTCATGTGTGCCGGACCTCGCTGGGATGCCTTGGCCTACCGCAGTGTCTACTGCAATGTTTTGAGCAACCGCTTGGCTGGCAGGCACTGCTTCGCTGATCCCGTATCTTATGTCCTTTCTGAAAAATGGGTTTATGCTCCGTTTTACCTTTCCTTCCTGTTCAAGCTCGTCAAGATGCTGCTTGACAGTAGGCGCAGTCAGATTTAATTTATTGGCTAGCTCGGAGAGCCTCATCCTGTCCTTCTGCAGCAGAGTCAATATTTTTTCTTTAGTTTCGAACATCTTGGTCATCAGGACCACAAGGACAGGTACGACATAGATAGATAGTTATAAATAACAGATATAAATAAAGATATTAGAGGATTAGGTTTTGATTAGGCTTTGCTTCGACAGCAATTCGGACTTTTTCAAAGGTTCATAAGAGGGTAGGCGCAAGAATCTTCCAACAGATTTATAGCTGGAAAGGCTAATATCGCTGAAAACTTCGTTAAAGAGTTTCTGCAGGGCAATTATTAAAGCTTGCTGAATAAGAAAACTAAGCGCATAGCTTAATCAACCTTTGCCCTGGTTTCGGAAAGGGCAGACAGCTTTAAATGCCTTAAAATTGAGTTGGTATTGGTTGATACCATGGCAAAAAAATTTGCCTGTGCGGATATAGGGTTGTCCTGCAGGTTTGAAGCCAGAGCAGAGAACGAAGAGGCCCTTATGGCCAAGATAGGCAAACACGCGAAGAGCGCGCATAATATGGATCGCATCGACCCTGCGACGCTCTCGAAGGTAAAGGCTGCAATAAAAGACGCCTGAGCTTCTTCGCTGTAAACCATTCTGTTTATTGGCTCCACGCATGTGGGGTTTCTACTTTTTCTTCTTTTTTTGAATCAGACTGTTATTTATAAGTTCCAGCATAAGCTATTTTGTGGTAATATGGCAAAAGTGGATTTTGAATTTGCAAAGGACGGGCCTATTTTGGTAAAAAAGGACGGGAAGATAGAGTATGCACTATGCAGATGCGGCCATTCTACAAAGAAGCCTTTCTGCAGCGGCGCGCATGTGGCTGCAGGATTCAAGGCTGATGCTGGAAAGCTGGAGCTGAAGGATTAGTTTTGCTACTGGGCTGGATTCATTCCAGCCTCTTTATTATATGATACCCAAAGGCAGTCTTTACCAGCCCTGATACTTCCCCTGGCTTTAGCGCAAAAGCCGCCTGTTCGAACTCCCTTACCATCTCTCCCCTGCCAAATTTTCCCAGATCTCCACCTCTCTTCCTGGATCCGTCTATGGAGTACTCCTGTGCGAGCTTTGAGAAACTTTCTCCCTTCTTTATACGCTCTAATATCTCATTTGCGAGAGACATCTTCTCTACCAGTATGTGTGCGCACCTTATTTTTTCAGCCATATGTAACCCCTTTTATTGAGATCCTATTTCCCAAGCAAATCTAAATACCATGAACATTGTCATTAAAGGCACCTCGTGGCGCATATTTAAACCTGCCAGTATCAATACAATTGATCGCATGCGGCGCAAGAAAGGCAGAGACCATGCTGACCTGGACAGCGTTATGGAAGCGCTGGAGGCCCAGGAAGCAAAGGAAAATAGATATCGCCAGAGGGATTCTGCAGAATTGACCAGCCACGCTGAGCGGCAAGAGATAGGCGAGGTGGAGCGCTACTTTGAGAAGATAGGAGTAGCAGCAATAAAGCTCACAGGCAGCATAAGCGTTGGAGACACGCTTGAGATAGACGATAATAATGAGACCATAAGGCTGAGGGTTTCCAGCATGCAGATAGATAGGAAGGACGTGGCAGATGCCTCTGCGGGAGACGATGTGGGCATAAAGCTAAACCATTCTGTGGAAAGCGGCAGCAAGGTATACCGGCTATGACAGATAAATGTATACAGTAGAAGATGACATTTTAAAGTTTATATGACCCCAAAGCAGGAGCGGGAGGGTTATATATAAGTCATCGAAATGTTACCCTACTTTCTTCAACGACAGCCATTTTTGTCATAGGTAAACTCCGTGTTTCTTAGGGATAGGATTCTAAGATAGTTTTAACATGAAGTAGGGCTGAGAAAGAAGTTGCGCAGCCGCTGACCATAAATTAATCATACATGCCAGTTTTCTTAAAGCGTTTGTATAGAGCCTGATTTATCTTCAAGGCTTTCTTCTATTGTGACATCCCCCCCTCACCCGTAAACGGTGTGGGCTTTCAGGGCGGCTATGATTGGTCATAACTTCTGTAAAAACCATGTTACCACCTAGTCCTTTGAAAGTACTAGACCACCGACAAAGTCATGTGTAAATACTTTCTCGCCATTAAATCGAATTTCCTCACTACCCTTAAACTTAGATATATCTCCATTCATTGAACAGTGATATTCCCATTCTCCTTCTTTGAAGAATTCTTGACCTCTAGGTTGAAATTTGGTTTGTTTTTCACCATTTTTGAGGGCTTTCTTCAAAAATTCAAAGGTTTCATGTGCAAAATTTGTATCTTGAATGTATTTTTCTTCCATACCCCCGCCATAAGTCTGTGCCCATACTGGTTTGTCTTTGTAGAAAACCGTCTCATGTCCCCATGATCTAAAGTATCCCGTGTATCTATCTTCATAGCTCCAGTCTCCTTTCGCATGTCTTAGTTTGATGTATCCATGTTCTAAAACTCCCCCAATCCCACTTGCATATGTAGCAGAACCAGCTTCTCCGAGAAACTGATTTAGATTTCTCAAGAATTGTTCTCGTGTAGCTTTTTGTTTAAGCATTGAATCCTCCTCAATTATATAGGGGGCATTAAAGTCTAAAAATACTATAGGGGTGCAAAATTCTCGCTCTATATATAACCCCAAAGCAGGAGCGGGGAGTACGTGATTTGAACACGTGTCTTCAGCGCCCAAGGCTGAAAGCCTGCCAGACTAGCCTAACTCCCCAGGATATCTTGAATTGGGGCTTTATATTTAAATCTTAGCGGATAAAAATTTACCTCGCGAACCTGATGTAAATCCTGCGGTATTGTGACAATACGGATACTATTAGGATTGCTATTATTGCCAGATATGAATACAGAAACGGAGAAGCAGAACTGCTCTTGATGCTAAGACCTATGCTGATTGTCAAAACCAGGCTTAAGAGGCCCAGCAAGGCAACTACCAGGGCATGTACAGTGAATATCATGCTGAATGCCTTGCTCTGATTTTCTACACCTTTTTTACCATCTCCAATATGATAGAAGATTGAAGGGAGATTTATAAGATACGGGTATTTCTCAAATAACTCGTATCTGTATCTGATTATCAAAAGGAGCAGAATCAAAACGCATGTGAATATTAATGGACCTATGAACAATGCAGCTTTGTATGTTATTCCAAAATAGTAAACTCCGGAGATCCAGGAAAGGATAACAAGCAGGAATCCAACCGCAATGAGTATTCTGGCTATGCCCTCAAGCCCATATCTCTTGAGCCTTCTGTTAGTCATAGACTTATTGTCCACCCAAGCTATTTAAACCTGCATGGTTTGGATGGCATTCTATTTATATGTAGCTTTCATGACGGCCACAGCCATTCCTTTACTCATTTTTATATGTCGAGTTAATCATAAATCGTTAGCCCTGAGAGGGAGCGCATATAAACTAATCGCCTCGCCAACGATATACAACACAATACAATTCTATGTCCTTTTAATATTCCAATCCATTACAAATCATAGATACCTGGATTAGTTTTTGATATTGCGAAGCAATGCGATCTTGCCTTTGTAGCACTCGAGTATACTGTCAAGCGTAACTACACCCAGATACTTGCCATTCTCCACCACAGGAACCCATGTGCCCTTGTTCCTTACCATAACCTCCCATGCCTCGTCTGCAGTATTCTTGAGCCTGAGATATGTGCTGCCTGTTCTTATTAATGGCCTTATTCCATCTGAACCTCTGGCATTATTTATGTCAAGCAGATATACCACGCCCACCAGCCTTCCCTTCTCTATCACAGGAAGGGACGCGAGACCCTCTGCCCTCATCTTCCTGATGGCGCTGGATACTGTAGAGATAGGACTTATTGATATGTCATGCAGCCCTATGCTTTCTATTGTCATACCCGTAAGCATAGGAACATTGTATTCGCCGAAATGAACTGGGGAGTCTTTTTTTGTAGGAACCTGCGAACGGTATATAGTATTATCTCCAGATACGAAGTATGCTATCAGGACAGCTATCATTGCGCCTGGGAGAAGCTGCAAGCTGCCAGTCATCTCTACCACCATTATAAGCACTGATATTGGCGCCTTTCCTGCTGCACCGAAAAAGGAGAGCATGCCTATTATTATGAATGGCACAGCTATTGCCGCAAGAGACGGGCTTATGGCATGGAACATGAGAAAGACAAGGAGCCCTGCACTTGCTCCAATTTCTATCCCAGGAGCGAATACACCTCCGCTGCCTCCTGAACCTATGCTGAACGAAGTGGCTACAATCTTTACAAATGGAAGAAGGATGAGCACCAAGAGAAGCGGTTCGCCGAATGTCGGAATCTGCTGCAGTGAGCCGCTCATCAGTATCTGAACCCAGCCATAGCCTGTAGCCATTATCTCTGGGAAAAAGAGTGCAAGAATTCCAACTACAAATGCACCTATCGCAGGCTTTGCATACCTGCTTATACGCAGTTTATTGAAAAATTCATGGATACCATAGAACGTCCTTATATACAATATCGCAAGAAGCCCTGTGGCTATGCCAAGTATAGCATACATTGGAAGTCGAAGCACGCTGAACGGCACTAGGTTGTAGCCGAATATTGGTGTAAAGCCAACTACAGAGCCGAAGATGGAATATCCTATTGCGCTTGCTATTATTGATGGATATATTACTTCGGTCTCGAGATCCCTCTTATACAGCACTTCGGCTGCCAGTATAGCCCCGCCTATTGGGGCCTTGAATATCGTGCCTATCCCAGCGCCGATGCATACCGCGACTGCCATTCTCCTGTCATTATCGCTTAGACCGATTATGTCTGCTATGAATGAGCCTACCCCCGCTGATATCTGTGCAGTCGGGCCTTCCCTTCCGGCGCTGCCGCCTGAGCCTATTGTTATTGCAGAGGCTATTCCCTTTACAAGAGGTATTCTTCTGCGTATCTTCCCCTGGCCGTAGTGAAATGACTTTATTGCCGCGTCGGTACCGTGCCCTTCTGCTTCCGGAGCAAACTTGTAGACTATCACGCCGGATAGAATGCCTCCGGTTACAATGCTTATGGGTATGTACCAGAAATTTTTGACGTAGTATACGAAGCCTATAATGCCACCTTCTCCTGCAGGGCGCGGTATGCTCATCCCCACAAAAAGCCCGAGAAATATGTGCTCCACGACAATTATCGCGTAGTAGAACGCAAGGGCAGATATGCCAGATATAATACCAAGAAGAGATGCGACTATAAGCCATTTCTTCATGTAAGGCAGAGATGCGATTTTATTCATTTCAGTCATATGGTACTGGTGGCAAAATAATATTATAATATTGGTTTAGGAAGTTGCATACAATCAATCATCTCGCTGGGTTAAATCCGTCTGCATAACATATGTTCCAGGTGCAAAAAATGCGACAGAAGCCGCAGATGTGTTGTCCTGAATTAAATTCCTCTCAGCCATATACTTTGCGTAAGGCTCGCGGTGCCTACGATCTTTATTACTTGATAAAGGAAAAGAAAGAGGAAAAGAAAGTCAAATTTGATAAAGAACTCATGTACAAAGAGCTAGAATACATTGGAAGGAGCTTTTCTTTGGACGATTTCATGGTTGCATTGGATGAAAAAGTAGAATATTCGAAAAAACTAGCCAATCTAGTTTTTAGACCTCTGCAGCGCTTCGAAGAAGTGAAGAGTGCAATAGAAGAGTGGTTTAACTTATGATAGCCCTGAGAGGGGATTGAACCCTCGCCCTCCTGTTTTCCAGTTCTTGGCCAAGCTTCCTGAGGAAGTTTATTACAAGACAGGCGCTCTACCACTGAGCTATCAGGGCACTCTTAAGTTTATAGTTGGCTACCTATTTAAAATCTAATGTTCTTTGGCGCGTGACGATATATGTGCATGGTGACAATATAGGATATGATTTATATTATAGACTCCAAATCAGATTGATGGATTGCCAGTTATATGTTCCATGCTTTGATGCGGCTTGAGGTTCTTGAGGTTAGATTAGTTGGCCAGCGTAGATTCAGAGAGCAGATGGATGTATGCGCAGTTTCCTTACAACGTTACGATAGGGCCCCTCAGCACGCTGGTAGCTCTCTACATACTAGGGCTTGGCGGAAACGCAGTCGATGTAGCCTACGCAATAGGCCTTTCGGTGCTAGTATCCATACCTGCTGCAATACTCTGGGGAATGGTGGCTGACAGGATGGCAAGGAGAAAACCCCTGATTATAGCTTCGTATGCAGGAGTTGGAATCTTTACCCTTTGCATGTTTTTCGCAAGGAACGTGGGTTACGTTACATTGTTATATGCCATGAGCTCTTTTATGAGCGCAGCGAGTGGGGTAACCATCAGCATCATAGTAATGGAGCATGCAGAGGAGAAGAAATGGGGACATAACTTTGCTCTCCTGCAATTCATCTCAGGCATGGGAAGCACTGCAGGCCTGGCAGTTGCCTTCCTGGTTACAGGAGTGGCAAACGGCATTGGAGGCCTCCTAGATCTGATAGTGATCCTTTCAGCGGCATCGTTTGCATCTATCTTCCTTGCACTCGTCCTGCTGCGCGAGCCAAAACGCACTGAGGATAGAAAATCGGTGCTTAATAACTTTCATGCGTTTATGGCCAGGATGAGGATCTATCCGCTAATCTTTCTGAGGGTACCGAAGGTTAGCTCTTTCGCGAAGGTCTTCGCCATATTTAATGACGGCAAGTCCAAATACCTCTTTGCAATGTACATGGCAGCAGTAGTCTTCTATTTTGGCACAAGCGTTTTCAACACGCAGTACCCTGTCGGGCTGAAGCAGGCGGGGCTGGGGGAGTCTTCGGTCTTCGCAATAATACTTGTGGGAAGCGCAGTGCAGGTGCTTGCGTTTTATTATTACGATAGGATAGTAAACAGGAAGGAGAGGAAGGGTCTTATATCATATTCGCTGCTTGCGAGGAGTTGCGGCTATCTGCTGATAGGTATAGCTTTTCTCTTCTTCGGCAGATCCATTATCTCAGGAGCGAGCTTCATCTTGTATCCCCTCTCCGCAGGGCTTGCATATGCAGTCTATTATACTGTCTCGAATATCCTTCTCTTCGAGGCTGTAGGGGGCAAGAAGAAGGGCGTAACCCTGGGAGTTTACAGCAGCATAGTTTCTATCGGGAGCTTCGGAGGGGCGATAGCTTCAGGCTACCTCTCTATCGCCCTTGGATATGGATCTGTATTCATGATTGCCGGAGTTCTCATCGCTGCATGTATAATCATCTACGGCATAATGAGGAAATTTGAGCCAAAGCGCAGAATTGAGGGAGGTGCCGTGATGCCATCCTCCAGCCCATAAATGGTGTGAGGTTTCAGGCCAACTTTGTTAAACGGAGATGCAGTGAGGCATGGTTTCAATTGATAACCTATTTCGGGCATAGCGAATTCCGCGCCCTCGGAAGTTTATTATACGTTAGATTCCCAAGATATGCAGGTATGCAGACTATGGAGGTAAAGATACTAGGCGCAGGCCCCGCAGGGCTTTCTGCTGCAATAACAGCTGTTAGAAGAGGGAATGAGGCAGTAGTATATGAGAGAAGGGCAGATTGCGGAGGAAGGTTTAAGGGAGACTTGCAAGGCTTGGAGAACTGGTCGTCAAAGATTGATGTGCTTGAAGAATTTGAAAGCAGAGGGATAAGGACTTCGGGATTCTACACTGCACCTTTCAGGGAACTCTTACTTACTGAAGGGAGAAGAGGATTGAGAAGGGTGGAGACAAGCAGGCCGATGTTTTACCTTGTGAAAAGAGGGATTGTGGAGGGCAGCATTGACCAGGGACTCAAAAAACAAGCTATTGAAATGGGAGTCAGGATAGAATTTAATTCTTGCAAGACTGAGAAGGATGTGGATATAGTGGCTACAGGTCCTAGGCGAGAAAGGATTGTGGCAGTAGACAAAGGCATTGTGTTCAGCACCAGCACTGAGGATATTGCAGTTGCACTGATAAACGATAAGGCTGCATACAAGGCATATGCTTATCTGCTCGTAACCGGAGGCTATGGCTGCATGTGCACTGTTGTTTTCGGAGATTTGAAGAAGCTAGATGAATCTTTCGAAGAGACTGTAAGGGCATTCGGGGGAATGTTTAGGTTTGAAGTAAAGAATCCAGTGCCTGTAGGTGGCTCGGCGTCATTTTACATGGGTGCCGATGGATTTGTAAGGAATGGCAGGTTTTATGCTGGAGAGGCGGCAGGGCTGCAGGATGCCGCTTTCGGATTTGGAATAAGGAGTGCGGTGATTTCTGGAAGCATGGCAACGGAAAGCCTGATAGATGGAAAGGATTACAAGAAGGAGGCGCGTGGCAAGTACATGAGATACATGGAGGCAACGTTTACGCTGCGCTTGCTGTGGGAGCATGGCCTTGCCAGGATATATCCAGATCTTTATAACGCAGCAGGCAAGATAAATAAGGAGATGCCGCTATGGCTTTCTGGGCTCTTTTACAGAGATACACTGATAAACAGAGGATTGTTCCCATTGGCGCAGCGTATTTTGGGAGATAGAAGGGAAGAAGGAAGATCTGCAACTGGAGTTGAAGGCAGTAAGGCTTTCATGGAATAGGCGGCGCATTGTTTGCCTTTCCTTACTTGTTTATACTTGCAAAGTATTCGTTGTATATTGTAAGGATATATGCAGCTATTTCCTGGTTTGAACTTATTCCTACAGAAGAGAGTATCGCTATGATGGATTTTGGATCCTCTTCTTTTTTCAACGTCTTGAGAAGGTATATTGCAGGAGCATATGCGAATTTTAACACGGTATAATCCATCTGCATGACATATCTCAACGTCTCTTCGTCAGGCTCAATCTTCACCGCTCTTAATATGCCGGATATGTTCTCTTTGGTTATATCTTTTCCGTTTTCGGATAGTATGTCTCCTGCGTAGAGATAGGCCATCAGGCCTTTGTCTAGCAATCTCTCGAACTCTTCTGCTTCGTAAGTCCTCTCCATTTCGAATATATGTATTCTTGCTATAAGACCGACGATGCCAGAAATCGAGGATAGAAGAGTTTCACCGAGTTTTGCGAACCTTATATCCGAGAGGACAGGGATTGCTTCTATCTGGTCTTTGGATATTACTGCCTCTGCAACCTCTTTGTTTTTAGGTATTCCAACTGCATCTGCAAGCGAGAGCAGAAGCTCTGTGGTGCATGCCATGTGTATAGATTTGAGGAAGTATAGCATATGCGCATACTCGAGGTATATCTTGAAATCTAATCCTGCAGCTATGCGCAGTATTATTGGGTTGGGCTTTGCTCCGACTGCCTTGAGGACCTTGGAGATGTTGGATGCATTGAATGCGGCAGGAGAATACACTACAACGCCTATGGCCATTACGTAAGGCGCAAATATGTCTGCGAGCCTCTCTCTTTCTGCAATAGCTGCGAGCTTCAGGATAGGGTTGGCCTTATGCAATTTCTCGTTGATCTTCTCAATAACAAATCTAACCATTAGGTTGGCACCGCCTTCCATTATCGCGGTGGCTTCATCTTTCCAGCTACGTGAGGTTTTATCTCCCAAATTTACCCCGGTACTGAGGTATCTCCGTATGTACAACATTATAGCTATACGCTAAAGTTTTTCGGAACAAAAGTATCATAGGGTTTCTCATCCTATTCCAAAGCTGCGGCAGTAATGTTGGATGGAGATGGATCTCTTCTTAGTAAAGGTGCAATGGAGCATACCAATTGCTGCCATTCATGTGCATGTCACCTGCAAACCATCTGAAGAATCCCATACGTAGGAAGGGCGGAGGTATCGATGCCTTCCAATGGCCAAAGACAGGAGTTTGCTAAGGCGCAGAAGCTCGGAGAGCCAGTTCTCCATGTTTACAAGCCCTCTCGAGAAGCGCCGGCATGCCATTGCTGTCTATTATAAGGTTTCCTTGTCATCCGCGCTGTCTTTTCCAGATAGTTGCCTATATATTGTGTACGCTATCCCAACGCTCAGGATAAGAGTGGTAGCGCTGTCTATGCTGCCGAGGATAATGTCGGTTGATACAAGCAATCCCACCAGCGCCCCGGATTTCAAGGCCAGTCTCCTGTCTTTCGCAATGGAATCTTCCGCATCTATGGCGGCTTCGCTTCCGGAGATCTTGACCTTCCGAGTCAAGTCAAACCACAACACCGAAAACACTGCTGAAAGCAACGTGAAGACTGATGCATATGTGATTTCATGGACCCATCCAGGTATCAACAGAGGCTTGCCGCCCCATGGCAGGTACAGATAGGATTTTGCCGTTGTAATTATATAGAGATATGTTTCGTAGGTTCCGACTCCGCCATATGCCGTGCTGTAAGGAAGCGGGAGATATGACCCCATAAGATACATTATTCCTCCAATCAGCTCTGGACTTTGCCCTGCGCCGTATGATTCATTTACGTAATATGCCAGGAATCTAGAGGCGTTACTTGGATGCCCATAGGCAGTAAATGGCATCAGCAATGTTGTAATTGAAAAGATAAAGGTAAATACAATGAGGGCTGGCCATATCACATCGTACATGTATGGTATGGGCAGGCTTCCTGCGTGCCTGAGTCTTTCGAATATCAATTTGGATTTGCTGCGTTTAGCATGAATATTGATTATGAACAACAGTCCTATCACAATCGCCAGGGCGGTTGCCAGCAGTGGGGCGAAAGAAATCAGTATATCCGAAAGCCATAGATTTGGCGCCTGTAGCACGGAGCGCATTGCTTCCGGAGCCATTACCAGGGCAGACGATCCGACAATGGCTATTGCGAAGTTAGTGACTATGAACGCATTCACACCTGAGGTTATCCCGTATTTTCTCATCACTTCGTCCAATAATATCACAATCAGTCCTCCGACAATCAGCTGCGCAACTACAAAGATATACAACGCGCCGAGTCCATTCTCAGGGTATGTCCCATTTATCAGGGAACTGTTAAATGACGGAAATGCTTGCGGAGAAAAAGTGGAGCTTATAGCGCCCACTCGCCAGAGATACCAGGATTCAGATAATGCAAAGGTCACCACGAGGATTATTGCGATGAATTTCTGAAACTTCTGCAGGCGTGATTTTTGTATTGCATCGCTTATGTCAACTTTCAGAAACCTGCAAGCGATGAGCATCTGTATGATAACTACGGATCCAAGCAATGAACTTATGCCGATTATTATTATGCTGGTGTGTTCTGCGAAGATTATATCGAGCAGGAAGAAGGGTGAATTGTTTTGAGAGGCCACTCCTAAAACAGGCACATTGAATAGAACAATGTAGATTGCAAGTATGCCTGCAGTCCAGTAGATTTTTTCTCTAGTTGAGAGTGGCTTTCTTGGGCCTTTTATGGAAGGCACCAGCCTTGTTATTCTGTCCAAGGATTCTAGTTTCATTTATATACCTTGGTTCGTATCTTTTGTATATGTTTATAGCAATATGCTAAAGTTTTTTGGAACAAAAGTATCGCAGGATTTCTCATCCTATTCCAAAGCTGCGGTGGTAATGTTGATGAGCAATCAGCACATGCCAAGACATATGTTTATAAAATTCTTGTTCCAACCTTCAGCAGTGGTGCAGATGCTTGTTTCAAGAAATATGATACGCGAGTGGAAAACCCTCTTCAGCCTGGGAGGCATCCTTCTCTTCGTAGGAGGGATACTAGCCATACCGTTCATAATGCTGATACCGCTTACATCTTCGATATTCTTCCCATCCAGCATCCAAAATGGACTTGCGGCCATAAATTCCAATGTTGCAGGATATGAAGCCATGCTGCTAATCTTTGCAGCGATAGATACGATCTCTCTTATAGCGGTGCTTGCAATCTCTCTTGCACTAAGCGATGTGAGCAAGACAGTAGCCTTGCTTGCCTTCCTGCTTCTTCTCTGCGGCATCTTCATAGATCTGGCTGCAGATGTTCCGCTCCATTTCGCACTGGTAAGCGCTGCTTCGTCTGCTGCAGCTTCTGCCGGTTCGGCGCTGCAGTATGCAGAATCGCTCCTCAGCGCGGCAAACATAAGCGCGTATCTTGCGCAGGTTTATTACAGCATATCCATAGTCATGCTCAGCGCCATGATGTGGCTAAGCAGAAGGTTTAGCCGGGTTGCAAGTGTGAGCGGGGTTCTTTCCGGATTATTCACTCTGCCGCTCTTCGCGTTTTTTGGAGCTGCGTGGTCGGCATGGTATGGATTGGGAGTAGCATTCGGCGCAGTGTGGAGCTTCAGCGCAGGATATTCCCTGCTAAGGCTGCAGGGCAGGTAACCTGCCGCATGGTAATCCACAGGCTAATGCCACTGGCAATAGTTGCAGAGCAGGGGAATCGAAGGGATAAATAGCTTACCGCAGTATATCAATAGAGAGCATATGGAAGTAGCAGACCTTAAGGATATGTTGCCTCTGGAGCTTATAGAGTCAGCAGAGACTAGGGGCATGCGGAGCCTGACTCCCCCGCAGGAAGAAGCAATCAATAAAGGGCTTTTGCAGGGCTCTAACATTGTCGTAGCTGCGCCCACTGCAAGCGGAAAGACATTCGTAGCTGAGATGGCCATTATGAAGACTGTTGCGTGGAAGGGGATGAAATGCGTTTACATAGCGCCAATGCGCGCGCTGGTCAGCGAAAAATACAGCGAATTCAAGGAAGCTTACCCTTATCTTAAGACTGCAATATCAATGGGGGATCTTGATTCCGCAGATATCTGGCTTAAGGGCCAAGATGTCATCTTTGCCTCCACAGAGAAGTTCGACAGCCTGATAAGGCATGGAATAGAATGGCTTGAAGAGGTAGGCTGCGTTGTCTTCGATGAAGTGCATATGATAGACGAAGTGGGAAGGGGGCCAACCCTTGAGATACTCATTGCAACTGTCAGGAGGCTCTGCAAGAAAGCGCAGATAATAGCGCTGAGCGCCACAATAGGCAATGCCGGAGAGCTGGCGGAATGGCTCTCCGCGAAGCTTGTGGAGAGCGACTACAGGCCGGTAAAACTCAGAAAAGGGGTTGAGGTAAGCGGCAAAATCATCTATCCTGATTCGGAGGAGAAGCTGCTTTCAGATGGCAAGCTGCCGGAGATTAGGGTTGTTGAGGATACGCTGGCCAGAGGAAAGCAGGCAGTAATCTTCTATTCCACTAAGAGGAATGCTGAA
>JAJYXO010000047.1 GCA_021801765.1 Microcaldota archaeon
AGATAATCAGGGAAAAGAAGAGTATGGAAATGGTGTGCGAATATGTAGAGGAAAAGTACAATGTGGAGTGCGGCCAGTTCCAAGAGGCTGGAGAGATATTTATGAAGCCTGATGTAACGGAGATGGCCAAAGAGGAGTTTGACACTTTGATGTCCAGAGCGAGGCCGGAGAAGGAGGCGCTAATAAGGTTCATGTGCGATGAACATGGCTTCGCGCAGGAAAGAATAAATAGGTTTGTTGAGAACCTACTTAGACTTAGGGCCGTTGCAGGTCAGAAGGGAATGGATAAATGGTTGTGATCTTATGCAGAAAACAGTAAGCAAGAAAAGGAGAAAGGTAGGGAAAGAATACAGGAAGAAGGCAATATCCAAGCTCAAAAGAGAGGCGCGCAGGAAGATGAAGAGAGTCAGAAGCGGCGTATGAGTATATAAGTTTTTGCTGCGTATTCTCAGATGCACCCCAACTATGAGTTGTACTTTGGTAAATATGGGATGTCATGACAACGAAGATAGCAGTACCTAGCAAAGGCAGGCTTCACGAGCCTACGCTAGATCTGCTGGATAAGGCAGGTATAGGGATAAGGAGGGAGGATAGAAACAGCAGAGAGTACCTCGTAAATACCAACATGCCCGGAGTCCAGGTTAGGTTTCTTAACGCTGCGGATATACCGAACAAGCTCAAGGATAGAAGAGTGGATGTAGGAATTACGGGCTGGGACCTTGTAGTTGAGAAAGGGGTTTCTGGATCTGTAGAGAGGCTTAGGCTTAGCTTCGGTACTTGCTGCGTTATAGCCGCCACTGCTGTTGACAGGTTGCAGGAAGGTGTGGAAAGCTCAGGGAAGATAAGGGTTGCAACGGAATTTCCAGCAATAACTGAGGAATATTTCAAGAGCAGGGGAAAGAGTGCTGAAATCACGATATTGCACGGGGCAGTAGAGGGAGAGATAGCTACAGGGGATGCAGATATGGTAGTGACAATAAGGGATACAGGCGCTACGCTGATAAAAAACAAGCTGGCAGAGAGGGCAGTGCTTCTCGAATCTTCGGCTGTCATAATAGCTAGGAACGATAGGGTTGCAGAGCTAGATGGCCTTATAAAGAGGATATATAGAGCTGATTCTGCCATGAGCCCCAGAACTGAAGGAGAGAAAAAGGAAGCTGCAGACTAGCTGCTCTGCGCAGCTGGAAAATCAGCTAATAGATATCAGAATACATCTTGTCATTGAATTCATAAGCGCTTGAATCTTCGCCTTCAGCACCCATATAGTCGAATAGCTCCTTGCTAGATGCAAATTCTCTCATGCTTCCAGAAACGCCCATACAGGCTACCTTATCGCCGTTGCTAAAGTAGACTGAGATATTGCGCTGCTCTCCTGCTGTTACCACTGCAACCTTTGTAGAGGGATTGCCCAAGGCTATCAATACGCTGCAGAGCACAACTGCTCTGTCGAATTCATCCCCTGCACCGTTGGAGATCGTCTCGGATGGCATCTGCCAGAATTGTATAGGCATAGTTATCTGTTTTATTGATTTTATGCTCTCAAGCGCCTTGTAGGCTGCGGAGTAGAAGTCAGTTGAAGGGTTGTATGATTCGAAGCCGCTTCTTATCTGCTCTGCAATGGAGGCGACATTTTTATTTAATGGGGTTATTAACTTCGGGAGTTCTGTTAGATGGAGTACTTCGTGCTCCTCTATATAGTCCTTGTATCGGGTTATTATTGTAAGGTAGATGTTGTTGTATTTTCTCAGCATCTCTGCCTCATCATCCATGCTCTGCTCCTTTAAAGATGACTATATTATCACCCAAGCACGACCATTGTCTTCGTGTTAACTATGCCAGGCTTTGACTGTATATTGCTGAGTATTATCTCTTTGAGATGTTGCGTATCTTTGGCTATTATTCTAAGCACAACATCTGCTTCGCTGGTGGTTATGTTACCATCCATTACATAAGGGAGCTGCATCAGCTCTTCGAGGAGCATGTCCTGGGTCTTTTTCAGGTTTCTCAGCATGTTTATGTCAACGGATATCAGGACGTATGCCATCACCCCGTATCCTGCCTTCTTCCAGTCAACCTCCCCTTTGTAGTACTTTATTATCTTTTCCTTCTCGAGTTTCTTCACTCTGAAATGTATGGTTGATATGGGGGTATTCATCTTCTTTGCAAGGTCCGTATATTTTATGGTGCCCGAATCTATGTAGGATATAAGCTCTGCATCAAATTCATCCATGTTTTCATATCAACGCTAAAAGCTATAAATCTGAAGTTGCATATCTAATGATAGCTAAGGGTTGTATTTTATGGACTCTTCAGAAGTTAAAATATTACTAATATCCACCGGAGGCACCATAGCTAGCGAGAATACCGATTCTGGAATAGCACCGAAGGAAGGCAAAATCGAGGGAATTGTGGAGAAGGTGAGGAAGGACTGGAATGAGAAATATGCAGCTAAATTTGGAGCGTTTCCAGAGGTAACAATTGATGGACTCATGAAAAAGGACAGCACGGATATGAGCATAGGAGACCAGAATAATATAGCGATGAGAATATTTCAGAACCTTCCAGATAAAGGAGGGAGGTACGATGGAATAATAGTAACCCACGGCACTGATACGCTTCCTGATATAGCAGCAAGATTGCCATTCATGATAAGAGGTAATCCAGGGATACCCATTGTGATAACTGGAGCTATGAAGGCCCCTGATGAAAAAGGGACGGATGCAATATCGAATATTTCAGAATCCATAGCTTTAATATGTGAATATGCATTGGCATCAAAAGGTAGGGGAGATTTCTTTGTATGCATGCAAGGCAGCGTGCTAGATGCAAGATGGATTTATGAGAGGGGCAAAGGAGAGAAACCGCCATTTGTTGGGCCTGAGGGAATTTTACATGGGCTTTTAGGCAAACCGTCCCTGCACCTTGGCCATGTGCCAATCATGATGATAGAGGCAGGAGTAGATACTTCTCCAGATATGCTTAGGGAAGCTTTTGATAGGGGAAAGGCTGTTATGCTTATAGGTACTCCGTCTTATGGCATCAATAAATCCCTAGAAGGCATAGTGCTTGAATTTAGCCAAAGGATACCCATATTTGTGACTACGAACATGCAATATCTAGACAAACAGCTTTCCATGCCATATGAAGTATGCAAAAGGCTCGCGGAGACTGGAGCGATAATAATGGGAGGCACCAAGCCTTTTGCGAAGGCGAATGCAGGAGCAACACTTTACGAGATACTTGGCCAGGGAGTTGAGGTAAAGAGGGAGGTCATAGATGCAATACGCAACGCATGCTATGAAAATTACAGAACCATAGGCAGAAAGCCAAGGTTGAGTGCCAACCTCAGGGCGCTGTATGAAGTAAGGCAGCATGTGCCATATATTAGAGCTGCAGATCTCGAAAGCCCACAGCACAAACCCAACGGTGCTTCGGATACGGAGATGGCTTCTCTTCTAAGAGTAGAGAATAGAAGCGGCAGCGAACATAGGATGAGCCTAGGCAGATCTGAAAAGATAAAGATCTAACTATCTCTTTTTGGCAGAGAGCAGGTCGCTGCCTAAGTTCTCTATCTGTATCCTGGCAGTATCCTGCTTCTTCCTGAAATCAGGCGTTATTGGGTTCGCAAATCTCATCGGAAGCGTGGAGTCGTATATTTCGAGCATCGTCTTATAGCAGAATGACGCTTTGCGAGTATCTTCTGCCATCAGCGCACCTAATGCCTCGCGCTTGAGCTCTCCGACAACATCAAGCAAGCCCAAGAGGTATGCAGCATCGCTCTCCCTGAACTCGTCTGCGCGAGGTATCCTGCGTTTCTTAAGTATGAAATACAGTGAAGCGGCTTCAACGTACTCCTGATGGGCCTGCAGAGAGTAATATTCAAATCCTTTTTCTATCTTCTTTAGGGATTCGACCATGGACCTGAGTTTTCCGAGCGTTTCGCTGGACTCTCTGAACATTCCAGCATGCATGGATGTTATAGCCTTGCCTGCAAGCCTTATGATTTCGGAGTCAAGCTTCATTACTGCATCCCACCTTGACTGCGCCTTCATGAGTCTCTTCTCTATATTTCTTGAATCTGGTATCATCTATACACCATTTGATCTTCCATGCCAGTATATGTATTGCTGGGCGTAGCCGGCATATGAACCCCATTTTCTCTCGGCAAATCTATGGATCTCCTTTATGCTACACTTCCTGCCGATGTAAATGCGCTCCATTATCCTTTTAATCCATGTGTCTACAGGAAATGCCTCTAGCTTCCCGTAGCCGAAGAGCAGTATGCAATCTGCAACCTTCTCGCCTATCCCATCGAATTCCATCAGCCTTGCCTTTGCATCTTCATATACCATATCTCGTATTCCGCTGAACTCTCCGTCTGCAAACCTATCCGCTGTTTTTTTGATGTATTTTGCTCTGAACCCTGTTCCGCATTCCAACAGTTCCCCTATGCTTGCAGCTGCAATGCTTTCGGGCGAAGGGAAGAGTTTCCCGCAACCCGGAGCTTCGTCTCCGAACTTTTCTTTCATCTTTCTTATTATTCCCCTTATACGCTTTATGTTATTAAATTGGGAAACAAGGAAACAAAGCGTTGTCTCCCATTCATCATTATGCGTCACGCGCAGCCCTGGCATGATGCTTATTGATTCCATTATGAATTTGTCAGTATTTATAGCAGAATAGACAGATTCCATATCGACTGATAACCCAAACCTCTTTGAAACCTCTGACCTGGCAGTTGACAATGTATAATTGCCAGAGTATCTGTAGATTATACTGTCGTTTTCCACATTCCCTTCTGAGATAAGCTCGATAATCCCGCGTGATGTGGAGTACTTCACTGTCTTCACATTTCCCCAATTGTAATCTGCATGGAAGGCAAGAGGTTGGCCGCTCTCTACGCTGCTCTTTATATCAAAGATCTTAGCGGTTATTGTGCCTGCATCATTCATAGTATCTCGCTTATCAGTTTCCTTGTCTGCTTTGTATCGTCTCTGTTCCTTATGGTAACGCTGTTGTCGCCTAGCGTGTCGTAGTCGCATGTTATCGCATATGGTATGCCTATCTCATCTGACCTTGCATATCGCTTTCCTATGCTGCCGCTATCAGAGTAGTACGAAGGCACCCCTTTCTCAGAGAGTATCCTATGTATCTCCTTTGCCTTTTCTATGAGCTTGCCATCTTTCTGCAATGGGAAGACAGAGTATAAGTAAGGCGCCAGGCGCTCATTGAGCCTTAGCCATTCCCAGCCGCGATCCTTGCCTTCCTCTACAGAGTTATCTAGGAGGGAGAAAAGAAGCCTATCTGCGCCGATGCTCGCCTCTACTACATGCGGAACCAGCTTACGCTCCCCAGATACGACGGAGATTTCATTTCCGGATACCTTTGCATGCTGCGATAGGTCATAATCTGTCCTATATGCATTGCCAGCAACTTCTATGTATCCATAGCTTGTTTTTACTTCGAGGTCTACGTTTCCCCTGGAGTAATGCGGCAATTCCTCCTTCTCTATCTGCCTGAACCTATAAGCGCCAGAAGGCATTCCTAGCCTCTCCATAAGCCTCTTCTCCAAGTAAAGGAGAACTGCAAAATGCCTATTTGGTATCAGAGACAATGCAAGGAGATCAGCCAGTGAGCGCGTTTTTGCGGTTTCGCTGCCGCTTTCTGCAAACGCTATCTCAGAAGAAAGTATCTTCCCTGTTTCGATTTCCCCCAAGCTGGTTTCCTCAGCTTCGGGGTCGAAGAAGACCTCAGCCTCCATCTGTATTATCTCCCTAAGCCGCACCAGCTGCTGCCTGGGGGAAATCTCGTTCCTGTAGACTTTTCCTACCTGGCAGATAATCGCAGGCAGCTTCATGCCGTATAGCCTGAAGAGGCTTTTGAAATCAACGAAGATTCCCTGGGCTGTCTCAGGCCTCAGATAGATAGCTTCGCCGCCTTTGTGCGCCACGTGGGTCTTAAACATAAGATTGAAGTCTTCTACTTTGGCAAGGGATCCGCCGCACCTCTCGCATCTTATTCTATTCTCAGCTATTTTAGCTTCCATTTCCTTCTTGCTTAGCCTCTTCACTGCAGCAGCTTCCTTATCCATGCCTTTTGATTCGTAGAATGCCTCGAGTAGTTTGTCAGCCCGGTAAGAAGAATTGCACGTGGCGCAGTTTATTACAGGATCAGTAAATGTGGAGAGATGGCCGCTGGCTCTGAATACCGACTCCGGCATGAGATTCGTTGTCTCTACTTCTAGGGATCCAAGCTCGTTTACAAAGAGCGACCGCCACTGGGCCTCTATGTTACGTCTTATGCGTAGCCCTACAGGCCCATAGTCGTAAAACCCCGCAATGCCACCGTATAACCCGAATGCCTGGTAATATATGCCCCTTCTGTCTATTATTGATGACGCATTAGTCTCTTTTTCCATGAAGACTACCTTTGACTCTTTATTGCTTAAGCAATAATAAATAGATGAGTGTCGCACAGACCGTTTGTCAAATGGCGTTTTTAAGCTTTTGTGCCATCTGCGCATAATGCTTAAATATCAAAACAGCTTCTAATTAATAGACCCCTATGCCCCACATTACAATAGAGAAATCTAAAAAGCTCAGTAATGAGCAGAAGAAGATCGCGAGGGTTCAGGATAGCGTAATATCTGTGATCTTTGGGAAGAAAGGGATACCAGACGCGACGCTTGTTGGAGGTTTAGTGGCATGGAGATGCACTGTGGATGGAGAGTTTTCAGGAAGCAATAGATTCACAGGAGATATTGACATAAGAAGTATATATCCGAATATAAAAGAAGACCTCGCTGGTTCACTCAGAGAACATGGCCTTGGGTTTACAAGATACAAAGACACAGGTAATCTCATATATTCTAGGATAGTTTCAGGATCTGGAGCCTGCGTGGAGTTGGAAATTATGAAGATGCAGACGAATGGCAGGATGACAGACTACACATGTGCTAATGGATTAGTTGTTCCTGTAGTTGCAATACCGCTGGATATGATGGCGCATGAGAAGATGACCGCTTATTCAAACAGAAGGGAATACAGGGACCTTTACGATCTTTCAATTATAATCAAGGCGATTGCGAGAGATGGCGGAATTGGCATTGCACTAAAGGAAAAACTAGAAGGTTTTATCGAAACTATGCCAGAGGCGATCAACGAGGAGAAGGCCAAAAAGTTGATATATGAAGGCAGAGCGCCGTCTGCGGAAGAGCTCAGGATAATGCTACGAAGCGCAGCCAAGAAAGGCTGAAAACTGCACGCAAGTTTTAAGAATTGTGTCGTCTCTTAACTAATTGGTGCGCCGCATGTTGCTAGGCATAAAAAGGATTTACGAGAAGGCAGAGGTAACTGACGGAAAGAGGATACTTGTTGATGGCCTATGGCCGCGCGGGGTAAGGAGAAGCACTGCAAACATAGACAAATGGGTTAAGGAGGTGGCGCCTAGCAAGGAGCTTAGGCAATGGTTTTCTCATGACCCTGCGAAATGGAAGTCCTTCGAAAGCAAATACAAGAAGGAACTGGAGAGCAACAAGACGCTTGATTCCATTGTAGAGCTTGCAATAAAGGAAGATATCACTTTGGTATATGGATCTAAGGACACAGAGAGGAATAACGCAGTTGTGCTGGAAGAGGTATTGAAAGAGAGAATAGACGAAATAGCTAACAAAGGGGGCGGCTAGGGCTTAAAGCTCAAGCCTCTTTACCTCCAGCTTGCTTACCGAAGCTATCTTCCTGAGGGAGTTTATGCCTTCTGATTGCATGCTTCCCTCTATCATCTCCTTCACTATAGAATCGCAATCTCTGCTGCTGGCGTATGTCTTTGTGAATTCGCTGAGCGCCTTTCGCAGAGCCTTCTTCTTTGGAGTAGCGACTTTACTAGACGTCACAAGCATTAGCTTCATTATAATTTTCTTGCCGTCCTTATCCTTAACCGGATCGACGGTATATATGGCACTGCTGCCACGCCTCACAAGCGAGTGCAGATAGCTGTATGTCTGCTCTATGTATTTTATGGAAGTGTGAGCTGCGCTGCCGCTCACATCATTGACCTTCAGACCTACTATCATGAAAGAGTGCGACATCTTGTTTGTGATCCAGGACATGTTGACTTTTATCACCCTTCCAACGGCATCTTTCTCCTCGTTTGCAGGCATCTCCCCTATTACGCTGTTGCCAAGGGATTCTGGGGTATAGATGTTGATCCATTTTTTGAGCTTCCATTTGTCGGTTGACTTTGAAACTGCCATAACTCTACACCTTTATTGTCAGCGCCGCTTTTGCAGGGTCGTATTTCCAGTCTGCAGGAAGGCTCCCTTCCCTCTTGTAATACTTAGTAAGCCGCCATATCTTCGCTTCAGTCCTTCCTAGCCTTATTCTATTGTGGACATCTTGCTTGTTCTTCTCAAGGTGCTTTCTCAGTTTTAGCGCTTTCCTTATCAGATCGGTAAGGTCAGGGGGCAGGGAAGATGAAACTTTCATCTCGTCCATAATGCTCAAGAGCCTGGCTCCCAAGGCCTGCCTTATGTATGGTATGCCATCTTTCTCCTTGAGGTATTGGCCTATCTGCGAGGGACTGACGCCCTGTCTGGCATATCCTGCTATCTTCTCCTTGATCTCTTTCTTGCTAAGTTCTATGCCCTCTGGCATCTTGTCCATCTCTACCTCGGGTTTCCTGGATTTTGACTTGCCATGTTTGCCAGTATGCATCCTTGCCATTAGAATCACAAATAACTTTCCTAATTCAGTATACTTATACAGGAAAGATTTATATATGCTTATCGTGGAATCCGCTGTTAAGGGAAGTAGTTGCAGTAAAATTAGGATTCGTTCCTTCTTAGCTTTACGTCAAGGAGGCTTGTGGCCTTTTCACGTATGTATTCAGTTTTGCCGTATTTTGAAAGCATGTTATATATCTCAGCGGTAACATTAGAGTTATATAGTAATGCATCTTGCTCAGTTATGCCTCCTTTTAATACGATTTTTGTCATCGTATTAGTGTTGTCTGTAGACCATGCATCTTTTACTCTGGCCAATTTATTTGGGTTTGCGCGTGGATAGGCTGCTTTGAGAAGCTGGTCGAATTCACCGCTCCAAATGAGCCGCTTTATTCCGCCTTTACTATTGCCATTTGAAATCAATCTGGAATAGGCTAATGCGCTCTCTGCCATTCTAGCAATAATAGTATCTGTGTCCCCTTTCCTTAAAACATTGGCTATCAGATAATTTTTAGGAAGTTTCACTTTCCGGTTATCATTATGCAGCATTGGGGACATCGAATCAGTTTATATTAATACATCAAACATCTATTTATTTACATATGGCTACTTTGCTAGTTTGCAGTTAGGATTGTTCATCTTCTTTTGACTATTTCCGGATGTGAGCTGGAGGCTGTTCGCAGCTCCATAGTCAATGCCATAGTTAATTCTGCTGCTCTCTTGGCGGCGCCATCGAATGATGTAGACGCAGAGCCAGTATGTTGTGCTATGCAAAAGAATAAAAGTTTATCTTCGACCTGCGTAAATATGATACTCCATTTGCCATGTGTGCCTCCTATGTGCTTGTGATATATTGGCACCCCTTTAGCAGACTTAAGCACAGCGTTTTCCCTGTCTAATGGTATTGCGCCTGTTTCTATAAACTCTTCAGTAACTTTGTCTATGCACTTTTTAACAAGACTAACAAGGGCACGATCTTTTTTTCCTAACTTGTGAAGATCCTCCTGAAGATCAGGGTGGAGTCTTTGCCTTCTTGAAACAGTATTATGAGGCACTGCTTCCCCTCTTATAAGTTCTGCAAGCTGGGCTGCCATATTACTTTGCGCTCTGGCTGACGCAGTTATTCCCATAAGATCATACTATATATTTTATACTTATGTATAAGTTATTAGGCTTTTAATATTTAAGCGTTTCTACAAACATTTATAAATATAATGCAGATGTTGTAGGCCATAGGAAAATTTTTATAGCAGGATAGAGATATTGTTGTAGGTATATTATGGATCATGCTACAGGATGCGTAAAGCCTCCTAAATTTCGGCCAGAAGTTCTCGATATGCTTAAATCGCTTGCAAGGACCCAGCCACAGATAACGATTTCCGATGAGATAAAGCAGGTTGTAGTTGCAAGGCGTGATCTTGGTTTGGACAGGGGCAAATTCGCTGCACAGGTTTCTCATGCTTCTGTTTCTGCGCTCTTTGAAGCGTTGGCGTCAAGTGCGGAGATGTGCATGTCGTGGAGAAATAGCGGATCTAAGACCGTAGTGCTAAGGGTTGATTCCGAGGGTGAATTATTGGAAACACATAAGAATGCGGTAGATGCAGGCATACCTTCACGTTTGATAAGAGACGCGGGCCGGACGCAGGTTAAGGAAGGAACAGCTACCGCAGTAGGCATAGGACCTTGGAATTCAGAGGATATAGATAGGCTTACCAAAAACCTAAAGTTATATGGATAATACCTTAATAGACATGCGACATCCTCCCCAATTGAAGGTTGGGAGCTTCCATGGTGGCTAGGATTGATCGCCATGATGCCGCCTGCATAGCTCTGTTCCTTTGACAACCGCCTCCGCTGAGGCCTTAGGTAGTTTCCACAGGCTTGGTCTCCCTATTGCCCTTTGATAGCTCTGTTGGATATGTTTAGCCCCGCTTATTTAAGAACTATTTAACTCGCCTCTTGGCTTTGTTCCCACGATTATTCCGAATTTGGATTCGAAGAACTAGGGTCAAGCTACCTGCAATTACGGTAGGAACCATATAAATAAAAGGTTGTTAGGATATTTATGTAAGGATTGAATGCATAGACCAAGATTTAATATGGCTTATGTCTTTTATGCAGCTGCCATACTGGGAGTGCTGCTCTTCGGAACGCTTGGCACGTATATCCTTGGTAAAGGAACTGGAAACTTCAATATAGAAATAAACAGCCCGCTGAAAGCGCTCTACTTCACTATAGTCACGCTCTCTACAGTAGGATATGGGGATATATATCCTGTGAGCACTGCTGGCATTATATTCGTCATTGCGCTTATAATATCCGGCCTTAGCATCTTCCTTGGCGCAGTAACGCTTGTATCTGGTGATTTTTTGAATAGCAGGATAGAGAAAATGTCTGGAACCATATCTTCTATAGAGAGGAGGCTTCTGAGAGGGCACATAGTGCTGATAGGCTATGATATGACAAATGCATATCTGGCAGAAAAGCTTATGAAGGAAGGCAAGAAATTCATCCTTATTAGCTCCGACAAGGTAGTTGTAGACAAGCTACGGGCTGAGGGGATTCAGGCATATGTTGCTGATGTCACATTGAAGTCGGATATGCAGCGCTTTGCGCTAGATAAGGCGAAATACATAGTAATAGATATGAGGGACAGCTCTAAGACAGTCTATGTGTTCCTGGTTGTGAAGAAGCTTTCTGAGAAGGCTAAAATATTTGCAGTTGCATCGAATTCCGAGGCGGAAAGCCATCTTGGCGATCTGGGGGTGGAGGATATAATAAACCCTGCCAAGATAGCCGCTGCAGCTTTGGATGCGAAAGTAAAATAAGCTTACCTGCCAGAAAGCTTTAACAGCTGGATCCATGCAGGCTTTGGAACTGATGTGGTGGAATTGAGAAGGCCGTAATCCAAGCCGTTGCCACTCCCCTGGATATTGAACCAATATATTCTGGTCACATACGGGTGTGAAGAAAGTAAAATTATGTCCTGCCTTAGGAAGCTTGCCTGCGCTGCATCTGAAAGGCCAGGCTGGCCGTTGGAAGGTATTCCAGTTTCCGTCACCCAAACCGGTTTCCCAGTCAGGTTCTCATAGAGCCCGAGGGAATAGTTGTATTCCTCAGCAACAGTCATGCCAGCAGGTGTTGCCTGATTAAGGTCGTAATATGGGAGAGAATATGCATGGACGGAGATGGCATCACAATATTTAGATGCTCCATCTGCCCATGCTTTGGCGTAGAATTGATACTCATACTGTACGTATTGTATGGGATAGAGCTGGGCGCCTCCGAAGCAGACAACAGTGGCATTTGGATCCTTGCTCTTGATTATGCGATATGCGCTGCGTATCATCATAAAATAATGTGTGGCATTCCCATTCTCGTAGCCGCTCATAAATTTTCCCACTAGAGGCTCGTTATATATCTCCCATTCGCTAATCTCAGGGTATTCGATGGCGGCATTTAGAACGCTTTTGTTCCAATCCCCAAGGGTCCAATTGCACCCTGAGACGCATCCGTTGTAGGATATCCTGGCTCCGACTGTCTGGTAATCTAGTATGCCGAGGTATTCCGCACCAGCATAAGAGAGGTTCTTCAAGGATGATGATTCTGATTGGTTCAAGGATATGTCAGTCCTGAAGCAGCTTATCCCTTCATTGAGCGCATAAATATCCGTATGCATATTTGGAGGTGCATTTAGGCAGAGTTTTGAGATGCGTATGGAAGTAATTGGGCTTTGCATGCTGCGATATGCCACTAGCGCAATTAAGGAAATGATTATTAGGGCTGATGCAGTAATTGCATATATTATCCGCATATGCATCATGTGATCTCTTTTAATATGAAAGCGCCGGGGATGGGAATCGAACCCACCAAGGCCATTTCTAGCCAAACAGCTTAGCAGGCTGCCGCCCTACCACTAGGCGACCCCGGCACAAATCTATTCTGTAGTCTTCTTATAAAAACCTTCGCAGGGAGTGCGCATGTCAAGGTGGCGTTTTGGACTCTGTCCCACAATAAGATTGATGAATATCGTCAAGCAAGAAACAGGTATCCTTGATATCTGTTCTATAAGGAAAGACCGCCTATTTTTCTCGTGGCAGTTCAGGAGTTGTAAGATTCCATTGTAGTGCTATAGATTACTGTGCATAAAAGGTTCAGCTACCTTGATATGAAGTAGTGCAGCAGAGCCTGCATTGCACCATGTCCACGGGCAAGTTAAACCCGCACCCTGGCTCAACCCTGTATCTCAGGAGCATAGCGCTTTGTACGCAGGTAGAGAAACTAAGCTGCAGTGTACTTAGGGTTGCTCCTTCCGGCCTGGCCCGGTTCATATACAGAGCCACCACCTGAGGCAGAGCCTCAATACCCGTATGCGGCGCTTGTACGCAGACATGACACTCTGCAGACATTGGCCCGCCTGGAGGGGATTTGCGGTGTGGGAAACCCCTAGCTTCCCGCCTACTGCTGCAGGTAATACTGGCTTATTAAGGTTTATTAAGCTGTGCTTATATGCGACGTTGGCATAAATAGATTTTATTATGCCTGAAAAGGAAATGCTTCTGCTATTGTTTTTATCTTTTCATTTATCTCTTCCGCACTTTTATTGGAATTGCGCTTAGCAAACCAATCGTCGTTTGACAATCTTTCTGCTTCACCTCCATAGAGCCTGAACTATAAAACATGGAGGGTTTTAAAAGCAGACAGATTATCCTGTGATATATGCTAAGGTTTCGCCGATATTGCGCGATATGCCGTATTTTTTTTCAAAATAGGCAATTATATTTTCTACATCTCTCTGAAGAAAATAGGAAGCCTCTGGATGTCCAAGTACCACTGCCTGCCCAAAATCTATCAGATAAGGAGTGCCTCCCCTAAGCAGTATGTTATATTCACTTACATCGCTGTGGACTAATCCTTTCGCATATAGTTTTTTAATCGCGGAGATTATTACGCTTAGGGTTTCAGTTGGATTGCTTAACTCCGTATCTTTTAAGGTGCTTGCGGGTACCCCGTTGTTATCTATAAATTCCATTGCGAGTATGTTCCCATTAAAATAATATGGTTTTGGGGCATAAACTCCGGCTAATGCTGCTATCTTAAGGTTTCCATATTCCTTCTTGCACCACTCATTTACTACATTATTCATGCCTCCTTTTATCTTGCCGAATCTTGGATCGCCGGTTATATACAGCATGCGCCTTGCAAATCCCGAAGTTTCAATTCTGAATATCTTTACTACTACAGCATCCGCAGAAATTTTGCTTCCGGGGTCAGCAAGGTATACATCTGCCTCTTTCCCTGTTGCAATTACAAAACCCAATGATGAGATTATGTCGTGCGTAAATAGCCTGCGCAGCCTAAGCATTGTCCTTTTGTCGAATACTCCTTCTTCTATCTTTTCATGTTCATGGAGTACAAACTCTTCCCTTTCTGGTTGTTTTCTCTTGCTTCTCTTCCTGGACATGATATAGTATACTGCCATTAGATATTTAGATGGTAAAGGCATAAAGGCTTAGGGACTTGTAAGGGTAGGAATTATATGCGTCTGTTATTAGCGATCTTCTCTATGTTGCTCTTTGCGCAGTTGTACGCAGGTACTGTTACACTGACTGGCACATGCCAGCATGTGGACAGCGGAAATTATATCTCATTCAGCCTCTCAAATAGCGGTAATGATACTGCATACAACATCAGGATACTGCCATACATATCAAAAGCCACAATTAACAATTCTGGATATCAGATTAACAGTCTTGGGCCAGAGGACAGCTCGTCAATAAAAATAGGGTTATCTAATGTTTCAGCGTTTGGCACATATGTGGATTACATTGATGCGTTATACCAACAAGACTCTTCGATATTCGCTGCGGTGTTCCCGTGCCAAGTCAAT
>JAJYXO010000044.1 GCA_021801765.1 Microcaldota archaeon
CTCTATTTTATCAATTATGGATATACTACCTATGGGTAGTGTTACGTTTTTCATATTTATCACAGAACTCGTAACCTCCTACCTTTTAAGGTTTAATGTGGCGAACTTAAGTTTCAAGGAAGGTTATAAAGTAATGAAAGATAACGGATTCGGCGCTTTGAAAGCCGAGGTTTCACTTGACGGAGCTAAGAAGTATCTAGAGTGAAATTAGGAATTACGCAAAGTCAACATCCAATATCTCAAGGCCATTTTCCGAAGACCAGAATTTGCGTAGCTCATTAAGATCCTTTTCTGACCTGCAGAGTGCAGCTATAGAATCCTTGCCTCCTGCACCGGGTAGCTTTGCCACATATGCACCGTGCTTTTCGCTCCTTTCTATCAATTCGGTGCAGACATCAGGTTCTATCTCTACATTGCTGATGACTCCGAGTTCTTTTGTGAGCAACCTGCCTTTATTGAATGCATCCTTGAATTCCTCCATTGCATGCTGATTTCCACTGTTTATCTTTCTTAGCGCTGAGATTGCCCTATTGTTCTCTTCGTTGATCCTTCTCATTATGTCTGCATATCCGTCCGGATCCTTTGATTTGAAGATAGAAACACTACCTATGCCGTGTGTTGTTGCCATCGATTCCCCAGCGAAATTAGCGACCAGTAGGCTAAATTCTTTTGGCATATGGAATTTTTCTATAATGTAGTCCCAATCAGTTTTTACTAGATCCGCCAGCTGGCCATTGGAATAATCATTTGGAAGGCCTTTTACTATTTCAGGAGAGTACCTTGTGTAGAGTATGCTGCCATGCGCAGCTGCAGCTATATCAAACCCGCTGCCGACTTTTCCAGTAGCTATGCTATGAGCTATCTGCGCAAGCTTATGTATTGCGTCATTTTTGTTTTCTTCTATAGAATATAGCCTTAGAATCGCACCTACCGCAGCTACAGTCACTGCTGCGCTGCTGCCTAGCCCGCTTTTGACAATCCTGCCGCCTGTGATGGTATATGAAAAGGCATTGTCATTATGTGTTGTTACTGATACGCCAGATATCTTATGTCCTATTGCAACTGCGTATCTTGATGCCACCTCCACAGCCGTTTTCAGCAAAATGAGCTCTTTAGGCACGTTGATGCTTAATCTGCCTTCGGCATCAAATCTTCCTGTTGTTTGAGAGCTGAGCTGAGGCGCATTCAGCGATATTTCCATCTCATCTCTCTTTTTTGCTTCTGCAGTAACATAGGCATTTACTGCACTTACCATGCTTGTGTTAGGGCGTTCCAGCACAGAATAGCCACCTATCCACAGTATCTTGCCGGGGGCTTTGTATTTAGCAGAATCCATACCTCTCGCATACACATCTGCATAAATATAATATATACTTTGCGAAAAGCTTAGTAATAAAAGAAAGGCCTGAGCAGATATCCGTATCTCCCTTAACTCATCTTCGGAAGCCAACTGCAAAGCCTCTTGGTTTCCCATCGCTCACCACATATGCATTCATACCGCCATATACGGAGCGTGTAGCACTCTCAGATATTCTGTTTCGAGTTCGGCGAGCATATCTTTAGGGAAATTTGTTTCGAACAATTCGTTTAGCCCAACTACCAAGGCTGCTGCTCCAGAATCGCTAGATGCTAAGCCAACATCAGCAGGAAATGAGTTTTCAGAGACTACAAGTGCCTTTGCATCTATGCCTGCCATATCTCGCATAATATTCAATACCTTTCGAATGTATGTTGGTATCTCTTCATTGGTGAAAGGATCCTGTTCTTCTCCATTTATATATAGCGCGTCTCGGCTTATGCTTCTGGAAAAAACCACACTTGTAGTTGTCCTGAGCGTCTCGTTGAGCGTCATACTAATAGTTGAATTATGGGGCAGGTTGGGGCTTTCATCCCTTCTTCCCCAATATTTAGTAAAAGCTATATTCGGTGTAGCTACAGATGTTACAACGGAGTCTAACTTCACACTTTTGACACGCATAAATTCACTTACAACCACATTTGCGCAGTTTCATAACTATGATTTTCATCGTAACAGTCCTAACCTCTCCGACTCTTCTATAACCATTAATGTGGTGCCGTAGCTGACTGTTCTTTTTGCTTCTTCCAAAGGAAACCACTTCACCTCTGATATTTCGTCTGTATCGGGCTCGAATTTCATTGGAGGACCTGAATACTCAAGGTAGAATAGGCTTGTTTCCTGTTTGTCCCATTTGCTTTTGGGTGGAAAGGGAAAATTCATTCTGAAAGGAAGCTTTTGTACAAGCCTAAATTCGCTGCTTCCTACTTCTTCTGCAAGCTCTCGCCATAAGCCATCCACATCCCGTTCTTGATCCTTAAGCCCTCCTTTGGGTATGTCCCATTCAGGGGGAATCGCTTCTTTTGTTATGTCTTCTGTCCTTACTTTCTTGACCAGAAGTACATTGCCAGGGTTATCAGTCCATCCTATTATGGCGCCTACAGCTCTTCTTGTTATTACCATTTTATTACCCAGTTTACCTTGATCTCAAAACCATTACAATATCGTGCCAACTACCTGGGGTTCTGAGAAGCGCCGCCTTTGCATTCGTGGCTACTGCCTCTCTTTCTACATTACTCATACCAGAGCCATATGGAATAATTTGGTTATCTAATCTATATAATATTGTTCCTAATACTATGCGCTTTAGAATCTCGCCGCCGGTATCCATAGTAAACCTTACTGAAGAATAGCCACCTAGCAAAGATTCCAGTAAAGAAGAAGCTCTATCCGCGTCTCTCAAAGTGTGTATTAGAAAATGCCCTACCAGAAAGCCCAAATCGAATACAGCGTTGCCAATATGAACATTTTCAAGATCACAGATGTGAACCTTTCCCGAATTGTCAACTCCGATGTTTTTAGGAGAAAGATCACCCAGTATTAGCTGCCTAGGCATGTCTCTCTGTTATAGAAGATTTGACAATCAGTATTCTAGGCATTATGAGATTCTTACAGAGTTGGAAAGGGATAGTATAAGGAATGAACTAAACTACGAAGAGATGGAAAAGCGCAAATATGTAGAAACAATTTAGCGTTGACGTATGGTGTTTGTATATATGCGAGTGTTTATGCATTTAAATACGATATTTATAAGAAGAAGTTCAGAGTAATAATATTATGCAGGAAGCAAGCGTTGACGAAAAGCTGCTGGATTTCTCCTATAAGTATCCATTCTCTAAAGAGGCAAAGGAGCTGATAGGATCCTTCAATGCAAGGTTTGAAGATAAGTACCTCGCAGAGGGGAAGATAAGATTGGAGGAGGCGCTGAATAGCGGATCGATAAAGTTTATAAGGACAAACTTGGGCTCTGTGAAGAAAGCCTACCTATTCAGCTATGTTTATGCGAGAATGCTTGCAAGCGCGCTAAACAGCAGATCCCTGCTTAGCAGGTATATAGGCGCAGAGGGTGAGAGAGCCGTAGGGGCCATGCTGGATAACCCTGAAGAGATACCGGTTGTCGCCTCTGCGCTGAAAGTAGGGTTAAACCGTAGCGATGGGGGATTTTCATTGAAATTCACTGAGTTTTTAAAATATGCAGATGGCGCAGGGCTAAGCCTGATAAAGCAGCAGCTTGAAGGGGGAATTGTATATATGGGCAATGAAGTTGCTGCGAAGCTGCTTGGAGGTGCCGTGAAGGCAGAGGTGGGCAAAAACCTGCCTATAAAGATGAATATGCTGCCAAAGGAGGTAATCTCAGCTGCTGCAAGTGTAAATCTTCCTTTGCGCAGATCTATTTTGCCTGTTGCAGATTCAGGCAGATACGCGTGGGTAGAGAAACTTTTATCCGCCCCTATAGGAGATGTCAGGCACAGAGCTGTTAACCTTATACTTGCGCCTTATATGGTAAACGTGAAGGGCTTGGGGGAAGAAGAATCTGTTAGAGCCATAATGGATTATATAAGCAGATGCAAGGAGATTGACCCAAATACTAATGTTAACGAAAGCTACATAAGGTACCAGTGCAGATATGCAAAGGGAAAGGGAATGCGGCCTCTCTCGCTGGAAAAGGCGAAGGAGCTGCTTGGAGGGCAGATTGATCTTTAGGCGGTTTTATGGATGTAGGTTTATGCCATATATGCGGAAAAGTTGCGACAGTCAAATGCAGCATGTGCGGAAGAATGGTATGCGATGCGCATTTTGATAAGAAAACAGGAGTTTGCATCAGCTGCAGCGTTGGAAAGAGGATGAAAGAGGGGTAGATATATTCATGGCTGAGTATATCCGTCATACCAGCTGCTTGTCCAGAAGAGGCTGTTTGGCACAACAGGCTGGTTATCAATTATCAACTGCGCATTCTGCCCGTTGCCGGAGTAATCGTTGAGGTTGCCATTCAGCGGCCACCATGCCACTAGATTCTGCATGTCTATCGGAGCACCGCCTATTCCCTCCAGATATAGGGCATTGATAGAT
The DNA here is from genome assembly GCA_021801765.1 of Microcaldota archaeon. GTDB lineage: Archaea > Micrarchaeota > Micrarchaeia > Micrarchaeales > CABMGC01 > JAJZIU01. The sequence goes on from JAJYXO010000044.1 coordinate 4,427, forward strand.
GCGCTATCGAGCGAGGCATTGTAAATCTGCTCATTAGCCACCTGCATCTGATACTGCCCTCCGCCGCAGCCTCCCCAATCTATAAACATTCTCGAGTTCACAGGCGTTGAAAGTGGCACGCCGCTAGTCAATTCGCCAGTCTGGGATTTTTCATTGGCATACATGGTGACGTACAACGGATTGCCATTGGCTGGATAAGTTGCTGCAACGAATGCCCATTCATTCTCTGGGACGCTAAGCGAAGGATAGAAGTCGTCTCCCCATCCCCAGAACCAGAGGCTGCCGGAAGAAACCATAATGAAAGAAAGACTGCCTTTCACGCTTATGCAGGAACCATATCCTCCAAGCATTGCAAAGCTGCCACCCTGATAATACACCCATTCGGTTATTGTCCTGGGAGAAGAGCCTGTAGGCAGATATCTGTCGTTTCCAAGTATGTAATCTGCATCTGTCTTTATGCTAAGTGTATACTCAGGATATGTGTTGCAGAGACCCTGCAGCGCGAGATTTGCTGCTGTGCCTGGGCCATTTGGCCTGAAGATCTGGCAGTAACCTGGCTGGGTTTTTGGCACAATGAAATCCAGGTTGAAGACTCCGAGATAGGCAAGGGCGCCGATAACTACTGCAATTATGAGTATGGCCCAACCATAAGTCATTAGGTACTCCATTGCCGCCTGCGCTGCGCTGGTTCCTTCCATTTTCTCCGATTTATAGCAATATTGGATATTATAAATTCATTGCTCAGGCGTTTCGCAATATTGTAAGCAGTATGGATAGTCCGTCTCTGAATGTATGCAGCTTGCCGTCTCCTGCTGATCTCCTTTTCTCGTTGCTGGGGATTTCCATCACCTTCAATCCTTTCTTAGCAGCTTTGACGCTTATCTCAGCCTCTATCCCAAATCCGTTCTCCCTTAGGTTTAATCTTGACAGCGCATGCCTGCTGAAGCTCCTGTATCCGTAGCAAAGGTCGCTGTAGCTGGAACCGAAGAAGAGGTTTACCAGAAGAACGAAGAATTTGTTACCTACAATCCTTAGCATAGGCATATCTTCTGTGCTGCCTCCGGTTATGAACCTGGAGCCCATGCATATGTCATATCCTATCCTTATTCCGTCTATCAGAAGTAGAAGCTCCTTGGGCTGGTTCGAGAGGTCTGCATCCATTGAGACTATGATCTTGCCCTTCGCCTTAGACATTCCGTGTATTAGCGAATGACCCTTTCCCATGCCATCGTATAGAACTCTCGCCCCATGCCCCTTTGCTATGCTTGCTGTCTTGTCAAAGGAGTTTCCATCAACAACTATTATCTCGTGGTTTATCTCGCGTAGCGCTTCGCGCACGCCGATTATTGCCTTGGCGATGCTGGCCTCCTCGTTCAAGGCAGGTATAACGATCGAAACAAGAGGATTCTGCATACTCTTAAATACCAAAGCCAGTATTATATAGTTTATGAGCCTCGTTAGACTCGCAAGATTAGGTGCAGAGGCGGCAAAGAACAATTTCTACAGGCTGGAGAGGCCGTACAAGCTGACTTTCGCAATAACATACCGGTGCCAATCCAGATGCGTTACATGCGGCATATGGAAGATGAAACCTGAAGGAGAGCTTGATATAAAGGAAATAGAGGAATTCGCAAGAAAGAATCCGTACTTCAGATGGATAGAGATAACAGGCGGGGAGCCATTTCTAAGGGCAGACATAGTGGAGATAGTAAGGGCATTCAGCAGGAATTGCAAGGGCCTCTATGTACTCACCATGCCTACAAATTCTCTATGCAACAAGGAGATGGCACTCTCCAAGATAGAGGAAATGCTCTCCATGGGAATACCAAAACTCTCCATAACCGTAAGCCTTGATGGATACAAAGAGATGCATGACAGTATCAGAGGCGTGCCGGGTAATTTTGACAAGGCAATTGAGATGTTCAAAGGGCTTGAAGCGCTGAAGAAGAAGCACAGGAACCTATATTTTGTCTTTGGATATACACTGAGCAAGCAGAACCAGAACGCTTTCTGGCGCACATTCAACGAAGTGAAAGCAAGGATACCGAACCTCAGAGTGAACAACTTCCACATAAACATTGCACAGGTTTCTGAGTCATATTATAAGAACGGCGAGTCCAACATAGCTGCGGACAGGATGGTAGCAGCGGATGTGGTAATGGAAGTACTAAAGAGGAGGAAGGCTGAGGCAGGTGCAATACCTGTTATGGAAGATATCTTCCTAAACAGACTGGTGGATTATTTAGTAGATGGCAAACAGCCTGTCAAGAGCAAAAGCCTCGATGCATCTCTCTTCATGGATAGCTTCGGAGACGTCTATCCTTCTATAATGTGGGGGAGGAAGATAGGCAGTATCAGGGAATCAGGCTACTATCTGGATAAAATATGGAATTCCGAAGCGGCAGGCGAGGTCAGGAGGCTAATAGATGAAGGCAAAGAGCCAAGCAGCTGGACTGCGTGCGAGGCATACCAGAGCATTGCTGGGGATATTTACGGATCAGTCATCAGCAGGAGGCGGAGGGTTTCTAATGCAAGGATCTGAGGATCTTCGATTTTTCCTTCTCTATCTCTTTTGCAGAGCCTTCCGGAACCCGTTGCCACCACCTCGCACCGTTTCTCATTAGCTTCCTTATAACAGTAGCAGATAGCTTATCCCTCCGGTACCAATTCGGAGATACAACCATTATTCCACGGTGCTTGAAGATGCTTTTTACAAGCCTGTTCCGTGAGAAGACAACCTTTATTCCAGGCTCCTTGTCCTTTATATACTCGAACCATGCATCGTCGTCTCCAAAATCGGGTATCTTCATAAAGCTTATCTTGCCCTCGCTGATCAACCTTTTACCTATCCCTGCGGACATAATCCTTATCCTTGCAGACGCAGTGAGAGGATTCTTGGGAGTAGACGAAACCTGCGAACTGCCTACGCCTATTATAAGCCTCTCGCAGAGCCTTGAGGCGTAGGCTATGGCATGCAGGTGCCCTTTGTGGAAAGGCTGGAACCTACCTATAAATATCCCTGTATTGAACTTTTTCTTTCTAGGCATTGTATCGTGTGATAGGATTTACCTCAGCAATACACTTTTATAGCTTTAAGTGTATCGTTATTCCATGGCGATTCAGGCAGAAGAGCTCAAGGAGAGGAGGCCGGAAAGCATTAATATCGTCGAACTGGTAAGCAACGCAACATGGAAGGACCTTCTTGTGGAACTTGTGAAGAAGAATAGGCTTGATCCATGGGACGTAAACATCGTCAAGGTAATAGACGAGTACATGGGTGCGATAAAGGCATTCAAGGTCCTTGACCTGAGGCTGCCTGCGAATATGCTGCTTGCAGCATCGATACTGCTCAGATTCAAGAGCGATCTCTTCAAGCCAGTAGAAGCAACTGTGGATCAGGAGGAAGCAGAATCGATGCCAAGGCAGGAGGTGCAGGTAGAGGGCCTTACTTTCAGGCTGAGGCCCCCGGTGAAGAGGAGGGTAACGCTTGAGGAGCTTATTTCAGCGCTTGAAGAAGCCATGAAGATAAAGGAGGAGAGGACCTTAAGCGCGAGCAGGCAGATAGGGCTGCCCATATCTATAAACCCGATAGACATAGAGGAGGAGATAGAGGAGGTTTATGCAACAATAGAAAAGATAGTTGATGGAGAGGGGCTTGCAACTTTCGCCTCCCTGCTCAAGGAGAGCAGTTCTGAAGACATGCTGCTTGGAGTCTTCATACCGGTGCTCTTCCTGGCTAACAATGGAAAGATAGGCATAATGCAGGAGGAATTTTTCGGTGAGATAATAATAATGTTGAAGAGCTGAAGGAAATGGAAGGGGATTACAAGGAGCTAATAGAAGCGGTGCTTTTTATGTCGCCAAGGGCGCTGAGCCTTGGCGAGATATCAGAGGCTACAGGCATAGCATCTCTTGGCGCACTGCAAACTGCGATAAACGAGGTCATCGAGGAGTATAGATCCAGAAAGACTGCGCTTGAGATAATTGGGATAGACAACAAGTTCATGTTCAGCCTCAAGGAGCCATTCGCATCCAGGGTAAGCAGGCTGGCTGAAGGCCCTGACCTGAGCAGGGGAGCTTTGAGGGTACTTGCGTATGTAAGCAAGAACGATGGCATCATGCAGAGCTCAATAGTCAAGATCTTCGGCGCAGGGGCATATGACTATGTGAAAGAACTGGCAGATAAGGAGTTTATAGAGGCAAAGAAGGAAGGAAGAAGCAAAAAGATAACGACAACCGCAAAGTTCAGGGAGTATTTTAATCAGGCAACTGTTTAGGCAGTGTGACTCAGAATGAAGGGAAAGTTAGACAAAGTTGCAGAAAAATTTATCCATATGAGCGGTAACCTGCGCGCTTACTTTCACTTATTCTCATCTAAGTTTTTCAGCTGGAGAAATCCAGCAGCTATGATACTTGCCATATTTGCAATTTCATTTTTGAGCTTGAACTACATAGCAAGCTTTGGCAAGGCCCTTATATCTGCCATTATCGCATTCTTCATGGGCAGTTTTGTATATGCACATATAATCAAGGGCGGCAAGGTAGGCAAGCATACGCTGCGGAACTCTCTGGTTTCTACAGAAGGTTTCGCTTATATCATATTCTTCCTTGCAATAATAACATCTACTATAATCAGCGATTATGTTTCAGGGTTAGTAGTGAAGAATGTAGTTAGCACCAGGCAAAACGGCGCAAAAGACAATCTCATATTAAGCTGGATGATTGCTATAGGGCTCTTCCTGCTGAGTCGAATGATGTTCTACAGGGCCAGGATGTTTACTGCCACAACTGCATTCCTAGGCGCAGTGCTTATGGCGCTTGGAGTATGGTTCTTTTTATGAAACGCATGGCACCTTGGTGTCAATAGCAGGGATTGCTAAACACTGCAAAGCCAAGAGAAATGAATCAAAGTTTATAATACTAACCATTCTATCCCTAATTATGGAAGTGAAGGTTGGCGGCATATCGGAGTTTGGTGCGAAAGCAAAAGTCGTGACTACAAACGGAAAGAGGATAGCTATCTTCAAAATGGGCAGTAGCTACTATGCTATAGACGAGGAATGCACACATGCAAAAGGGCCTCTTCACGAAGGCAATGTAAATGGGAATGTTGTAACTTGCCCATGGCATGGCTCGCAGTTTGACATAACTAATGGGAGAGTAATAAAAGGCCCTGCGAAGTCCAATGTCAAGTCATACAAAGTTACTACAGAAGGAAACGATATTTTTGTAGATATCTAGGATTGGATTATTCATATCCGGCCAGATACTCGCTAAGCTCCAAATATGTGAGCTTTTTCTCTGAAAATGCCCCTAAAACCCTATCCGCTAGCCTCCCATTTAGTATCATTGGAAGATTGATATCTGCAGCTGTCCTCCTTATTGCATAATCCTTTTCCATCATATTGCCATTGGTAACTACCAGATCTATCTTCCCGCCTTTGAGCATATGCACTGCTTCATCGAGGCTTATACTATGCAAGTTATCCACACTTGCGCCTTCAAGTGTACACAGGTCAAACCCTCTGAGCTTCTCTGCCGCCCTTTTCAATGCTGCAGTGTCTGAGCTCCCGTAAATCAATATTTTCGATCTCGGAAGGCGATTAGGCGCGACGGAGAGCCAGCTCTTCAGGAGTGCGTCATTAGCATTCTTTCCGAAAGATGCGACCTCGCCTGTGCTCCTCATCTCAGGTCCCAAGGAAGGGTAAGCGCCCCTGAGCTGGCTCCACGAAAACTGTGCAGACTTAACCGAATGCGCCCTGCCTTTAGGTTCATTGAAGCCACTCCATCCATACCTGCCTTCTATTCCATCAAACGCATATTTTATCAGGTTAATTCCAGTGGATTTTGAAGCAAATGGCATAGACCTGCTTGCCCTCATATTCAGTTCTATCACTAGCGGCTCATTGCGGTCAATAACAAACTGGATGTTGAAAGGCCCTCTTATCCCCATCTCTCCTACTAGCCTTAGCGCTGCCTCCTTCATCTTTTCTTTTGGCAGGTTTTCGGCAGGATATAGCAATGTGGCGTCGCCGCTGTGTACTCCTGCCTCCTCAACATGCTCCATCGCAACTCCTATAATGCTATTGGAGTCAGCTGCGCAATCTAGGTCTGCCTCTATCGCATCGTCTATGTACCTTGATACAACTACAGGATGCTTCCCTGATATCCTCGCTGCCTTTTCTATGTAATTGGTGAGCTCATCAATGTTCCATGCTATCTTCATTGCAGATCCGCTCAGTACAAAGCTAGGCCTTACCAAAATGGGAAAACCATAGGAATCTGCGAATCTTTTCGCTTCTATTGCAGAGCCTGCATTTGCCCATTCCGGCTGTTTTATCTCAAGTCTCTCGCAGAGTCTGGAAAAGCTCTCCCTGTTCTCAGCAGATTCTATCTTCCTGGCTCCAGAGCCGAAGATCTCCACGCCTGACGATTCCAGTTCCATAGCGATATTATTGCCTGTCTGCCCTGCGGCGAAGAGAGCAACCTTCCTGATGCCAGATTTCATGCATATGTTAATTATTGATTCTGAGTTCAATTCCTCAAAATAGAGCCTATCCACAACATCCCAGTCGGTGGATACTGTCTCAGGGTTGCAGTTCGCCAGAGTAACGTCATAGGTTTTTCCGGCGCTCCTCACCAGCGAGATGGCGCTCCAATCGAACTCTACAGAAGTCCCTATTCTGAAGCATCCTGCGCCTAGCACCAGCAACCCATTTTTCGCCTCTTCCCCTGTCAAGTCATCTTCACTTGCATTTTGAGTCATGTAGAGATAATTTGCCTTTGCAGGCCATTCACCTGCAAGAGTATCCATCTGTTTTACGAAAGGAGCTTGAACCTTTCTTCCGAGTTGCTTACCTGAGAATCCAAGCTTTCTTGCAGTCTCTTCGTCTTTCCTGTCCATGCCATTCTTATCTATTCTCTCGTAGAAGGAGACCAAATCCTTTATCTTCTCCAGGAAGAAAGGGGCAACTCCGGTTATTTTATTCAGATGCTCTACAGTTCCTCCTTCCTTAAAGGCCTTTGCTGCGTAGAGGAACCAGTATGGTCTTCTCTTCTTCAGCGCTTCTTCAGCAGCCTCAAGGCTCATCTCTGAATTGTAGATGTATCCCCCAACTATCCCAGGTTCGCCTATTTCTAGCATCCTTGCTGCCTTCTGCATTGCCTCTTCGAAGCTCCTTCCTATCCCCATCACCTCGCCTATGCTCTTCATCTCTGTCCCAAGGCTCTCATTTACCCCTTCAAATTTATCCAAATCCCATCTTGGCATCTTTATCGTTATATAATCCAAGCTGGGCTCAAAGCATGCTGTCGTGGCCTTTGAGACTGTATTCTTTACATCGTAAATCTTGTAGCCTAGCGCAAGCTTTGCACTCACGTAAGCAAGCGGATACCCTGTTGCCTTGCTTGCTAGCGCGCTGGACCTAGACATCCTTGGATTGGTTTCTATAACGTAAAACTTGTAGCTTTTAGGATCAAGAGCAAACTGCACGTTGCATTCCCCCACAAGCTCTATCGCTTCTGCAACCCTTATGGCAGTGCTCCTCATAAGCTGGTATTCATGATTGTCGAGGGTCTGCGCAGGAGTGACTGCGACTGATTCGCCGGTGTGCACCCCCATAGGATCAAGGTTTTCTATGCAGGCAGTCACAACGCAGTTGCCGTATGAATCCCTCACTACTTCGTATTCTATCTCTTTCCATCCCTTCAGGTGCTTCTCCATTAATATCTCTCCTGTCCTGCTCTGTGCGAAAGCTTTGTCCAGCCCGGCCTCTAATTCTTCAGGGCTGTTCGCTATTATCGATCCCCTGCCGCCGAGGTTGAAGCTCACCCTGAGTATTATGGGATAGTCCAGCTCGGCAGCATGCGAAATTGCCTCCTCCTTGCTATTGGCAACCATGCTTGGCGGAGTGTCTATGCCTATCCTCTCCATCTCCTCCTTGAATTTCTCCCTGCTCAGCGCCTTTTCAATGCCTCTTATAGGAGTTCCAAGTAGCCTTACTCCGCATCTTTCCAAAGATCCGTTTGAACTAAGGTCTACTCCTACATTCAACGCACTCTGCCCTCCAAACCCTATCATTATCGCATCGGGCCTCTCTCTTTCAACCACCTTCTCAACGCTATCTGCAGAAACTGGAAGCATGTATATCTTATCTGCCATCTCATACCCTGTCTGCACTGTAGCTACGTTAGGATTCACAAGGACTGTTTCAATGCCTTCTTCACGCAGGGCCTTTAGAGCCTGGCTGCCGCTATAATCGAATTCAGCAGCCTCCGCTATCTTTATCGCTCCGGAGCCAACCAGAAGGACTTTCCTAGGCCTTTCCATTTTTAATCATCCTTGCAAAAGCATCGAATACGAATCCAGTATCATTGGCTCCTGGCCTAGATTCCGGATGGAATTGGGTTGTTATGATATTATTGCATCTCACGCCTTCAACCACTCCGTCGTCAGGGCTGCTGAACCATCGTTCAACTCCATCTGGCAGATCTTCTGCATAAGATGCATATCCGTGGTTGTGTGTCGTTATATATGCCCTGCCATCTATATGATTCACAACGGCCTTATTTACTGCCCTGTGGCCAAAGGCCATTTTCCTAACCCTTCCGCCTAAAGCCAGCGTGACTAGCTGCTGACCCAGGCAGATGCCGAGAATTGGGACATTATGTTCCATAAGTTTCTTTAACTCGATTACCTGTTCCGAGAGCAAATTTGGATTGCCTGGCCCATTGCTGTAGAGTATCCCCGAAGGTTCATAAGACATTATCTTCTCTGCGTTGGAATCGTATGGAACCCTGACTATATCATATCCCCTCCTCCTGACTTCATTCAGTATGCCATGCTTTATTCCAAGATCGACAACTACAACCCTGCCTCTTCCGCCTCCCTCGTAAACTACTGGCTCCTTTACGGATACCTTTTCTACAAAATTTATTCCTCCGTAATCTTCTTTTAGATCTTCAGCAGCATTGTATTCGCGAGGTGAGATTATCCCATTCATTACTCCCCTCTCCCTTATCTTCTTGGTAAGGGCTCTCGTGTCGACGCCAGAGATCCCAGGCACATCGCTATCTTCCATCCATCTTCCAAGGCTGGTGTTGCTGTTCCATTTTGAGCCAACTGTCACCTCGCTTACTACAAGGCCCTCTGCCTTTATTCCCTCAGACTCAAAATTTTCAAGTATCCCTTTATCTGCAATGCTTTTCGGGATTCCATAGTTTCCTACCAGAGGATGCGTTATAACCAATATCTGGCCTTTGTACGAAGGATCTGTGAGGCTCTCAGGGTATCCATTCATCGCAGTGGTAAATACAATTTCCCCTCCCCTCTTTGTCCTGCTGCCGAAAGAAGAGCCCTTGACTGATGTCCCATCCTCTAGATAAAGCCATGCCTCGTCTTTCATGTCAACCACATAAGATGCGATATGCATGCGGGTTGGCAGAAAGCCTAGGCGCCTGCATATAATCATAGCTATTATCTGCGCGTGATTTATAAATTTGCATGGAGCCTACTTAAGACTTGCGTAAATCAGGCTAAACTAAGGCGCTACAAAGCGATACAGCTAAAAGCATTCGAGTGCTTTTAAGAATGATGGATGCGGGTTGGGCAGCGAAGGCAAGTGCAGAAGACGTTCTTAAGAAGCTTAAAACTACCGATAAAGGCCTGTCTGCCATAGAGGCAGAAAAGAGGCTTTCGGAGTTAGGGTATAATGAAATAAAGGAGAGGAAACATAGCCCTTTGCTGCTCTTTGTCAAGAAATTCTACGGGCCAGTGCCGCTGTTGCTAATAGTGGTGCTCCTACTCTCCTATGCACTAGGCCACTTTGCGGATTTCTACATAATACTTGCGCTGCTTATCTTCAACGCAGTGATAAGTTTCCTTGAAGAGTACCGGGCTGATAAGTCAATAGAGTTGCTTAAGCAAAGGCTAAGCCCAACCTCCCGCGTGTTGAGGTCAGGCAGATGGATACTCATATCTTCTAGGAATCTTGTGCAGGGTGATATAGTGCGCGTTAGGTCAGGGGACATAATACCTGCGGATTCTAAGATCCTGGAATCTGAAGCTATGGAAGCCGATGAATCTGCAATAACCGGAGAGTCGCTTCCTGTAGACAAGAACCAAGGGGACATTCTTTATGA
>JAJYXO010000058.1 GCA_021801765.1 Microcaldota archaeon
GCTATACAGCGGCTCCAGCAGCTACTATGTTGTAGTAGGCGCAAACAACGGCAATTACGATGGTTATGCGATAATAGTTGTCATAATCATAATAGCAGCTGCAGTAGTACTGATCCGCAGGAAAGGCGCAAAGAAGAAGATAAAGAAGTAACTTGAATAGAGTTACTCGCCTCCAAGGATCTCGCCTCCACCGAAGATTCTTGGCGAGGCATTCCTTACCAATAGAAAACTCTCCCCTTTCTCAAACGGAATGGGCTTGCTTAGCTCTATTCTGTGACTTTCGCCGTCATTGCTAAGCGTACACTCTACCGCAGAGAAACCTTTGACAAGTGTGCAATGCATGCCTTCCATTTCTATCCCTTTGACAAGCCTGCTCAGCCTTATCTTTGCTGCAAGCTCCCTCGCCCTAATTACTCTGCTCTCCGATGCAACTTCCCCTTTATCAATTGATTTATCATCAACTCCCTTTACGGCAAGCCCTACTCTGGCTCCCTTTGCTGCAAGCTCCATGTCTTCATCCTGCACCTGTATCGACCTGACTGTGAATTGTGTGCCATCGCTGAGAAATAGCTGATCATGCACTCTTACTGTTCCACCTTTCACTATCCCAAGCAGAACGGTTCCTACGCCCTTTACAGGGAATGCTTTGTCTATAAGTATCCTGGTGCCTTCCTTCCCTACATCATATTCCTGTGATGAGAGAAATTCAAGCAACTTTTCCCTATTCATTATATCGGGCTCCTTGATTGGAGATCCTAAGAGAAACTGTGAAATATCATTGTCATCTGTAAAGACTGTTGGTTTTCCTATGAGCTCAGCGCCTATCATCGATTCGCCAAGCATCCTGTCTAAGTTCCTGGTGCTGATTATTACCAGATCAGCTATGGAAATTACATTTGCCAGGTCGCTGAAGCGGCTCTCTGCGTTTGTAGGTGTGATCACTGTCAGGTTTGCATCGCCAACCTTCCTGTTGTAAAATGTTACCCCGTTCACGCTGCCCTTCTTCCCCAGCCAGGCAGCCAGCTCCTGATCGTTAGGTACGCATGCCAACATTTTATCCAAGGTACCCTTACGCACCTAGTTATTTTATATTTTATGCCTGAGATATCATAATATGGAAAAACTAATTTCAGGCTACAGCTTGGCCCTGAAGAAATCGCTAACCGCTATGGACCTCTCAAACCGCGACTTCTCGTGGACTTATCTTAGCGGCGCAGATATGCGCGGGTCCAAACTGTGCAATTCTAATTTTTTCATGGCAGATCTAACCATGGCAGATCTGCGAGATGCTGACACCCAGAATGCATTCGGCATAGAAAATGCGATATTCTACAGGACAAAGGTCACCGCAAGCCAGGCAAGCGAGCTGTCAGGAAGAATCTCCAGTGCGCATGCTTCGGCATTCAAAGAAGTAAAAAGAGACAGACGTTTCGCATCAAAAAGAGAAGCCATATCTGAGATTGGCCTTAAGCACCTGATGCACTACGAGCGCACAATATCCGACATTCTTATCCTTGAGATGGACCTTAGGAGATACGATTTTAGCAACAAGACGTTTGTCAATTCCGCAATCATCGGCTCTAATGTTCAGGGCTCCTCTTTTGCCTTCTCTGACCTCAGCGGCCTTGAAATCCACCGTACCTCTGGGCTTGGTCACTCTTTTTTCCTGCAGACTTCTGTAACCAAAAGCCAGATGGCCAGTCTAAGAAGGGAGCTGAGACTTGCCCTACGGCTCTCTTTCGAAGTAGATGCAACTAATCCAGGTTCTATAATAAAAGAGTAGCTCGATTACTGCTTGAACCCGCTTATCGTCTCCTCATAGATGCGCTTCACAGTAGGTATCGCAGTGGTAGTGAAGCATGTTCTTGCCACCCTCCTACCATTCTCTCCAAGCTCCTTCCTTAGCCTCTCATCCGAATATAACTTCAGCAGGCTGGCTTTTAATTCGCTTATATCACCAGAGTTGAAGGTAAGCCCATCCAATCCGTCTATTATCAACTCCGAGACCCCGGCGCCAGTGCTAACTACTGATGGCACGCCGTACATCCAGGCTTCGACTACAGAGAGCCCGAACCCCTCTCTAACCGATGGGAGGACAAAGGCATCAGATCTTCTATAAGCAGCTCTTAGCAACTTGCTAGGCATATATCCTGTGAATATGACCTTTTTCTCCAATTTCAGCCTCTTTACCAATCTCTCAAGCTTCTTTCTCCAAAGGTTCCCTTTTCCATGGCTCAGGCCTCCTTTGCTGGAGGTGAAGGATCCGTTGCCTATTAGCATTAGCTTAATATCAGCATTCTTCAACCCTGCAACCGCCTTTATCAGGGCATCCTGGGATTTCATGGGATCCATTCTCGCGACATTGGTTACGACGAAATCCTCATCTCTTATGCCATACTTCTCGTTGAGCTCTGCGATCTCCACCCTGTTTGGCCTTTTCCAGGCTAGAGGGTTTATGCTGGGATATACCTGATATGCCCTGCCTTTGAACCCTGCCCTGACAAGCCCTTCGAGGTCCCTCCTGGTGCTTACTATTACTGCATCGTTCCCCTCCATGCCGTTTATTATGAATTTCCTTACTTTGTGCGAGAGTATTTCAGGCAGGAAAGGAATGTGCCACCTAAATATAGATGGGAATGACGGCCCAAGCATTGAGCCAAGGAGCAGCTGCTGGAAGTCGTGCAATTCGAAGAGTTCAACCTGGGAGTGCTCTATTACCGTAGATGCCAGATGGGAATTGTACTTAAAGTACCCCAGATACTCTTCAGTGCTGAAGCTCTCGGAATTTATGCCGTGTATATTATTCCATATCTTCTCCTTGAAAGATACGTAATTCCTGCTGTATTCCTCTTCTAACGATAGGTTCATCAGCTTCATCTTCTCTGAAACCTCTACCTGGGTCGGTGCCTTCGGGTTAAGCGAGAACCATATGCTTCTGGAGACAATTCCTTGTTTCAGCATCTCATCCAGCTGCGATTTTACCATGGGTGCAACGCCTCCTACAGTGTATACATAATCACCAGGATCCAGGCTGCTAAGCTTGACCTTCGTCCTTGGCATCTCCTTCAGGAACCGTATGAGCGGTGTCTGCGAGACTATTCCCAACGATATCTTAGCCATTTTCAATCACTCTTAGGCATGAACTGAAGGCAGACAACGCCTTCCTCGCTGCGCATGATTTCCATAAGATTCCTGGCATCATCGTCTATCATCACCGATATCTTATACTTCCTGCAGAGCCTGGCCTTGTTTGGCGGTATGGGCTCAGGGGCCATCTCCAGTTTCTTGTAATCTATCTCCCATTCGTCAAGCTGATGTACCTTCGCTGCTATTATCTCTTCAACAAAAGGCTCATCAGCCTTAGTAAATGAGGATATTATATAGACTTCATTCCCAGATTCTGCAAGGCTCTTTGTAAATGACCTGAAAAACTCAGGGTTTTCTGTTATCGTGTAATCGTAGTCTATGCCAATATTCATCCGGCCCACACTATACTGCGGAGCAGCAGGTAAAAAAGCTGTGCAGCACTCCGCAGATAGATGTAACCTGTGGGCCGATATAAACCTTTCCCGCCTTCCTATGTAGTTTCAGAAAAGTTCATGTATATTCATTTCTGACCTTGTTCCTGTTTAGCCTGCTTTGTATTCTTCTGCATGCCCTTGTACATCTCCTCAATGCCTGCTATCCCTATCGGCGTAGGTATGCTGAACCCCTTAGAGTCTGTAGGTATGAAGACCATTAGGTTTTTGCCGTTGAGGCTTATCTCGTACATCATATTCAAGGCCCTGAGCTGCATGGCGTAGATGTTGCTCTGATATTTCTGAGCTGCGTCTACCATCTTGTCTGCTGCAAGCGACTCACTTTCAGCAAGGGTTACCCTTGCCATCTTCTCCCTCTCCGAAGTTGCAACCCTTGCCATGGCATCCTGCAGATCCTTTGGTATCTTGACATCCCTAACCTCAACAGAGATGGCGTTTATGCCCCACTCCCTTATCCTATCCTGTATAAGGTCCTGTATGTCCTTGCCTATTATGTTCCTGCCTGCCAGCATCTCCGAAAGCGCGCTTTTGCCTATTATATCCCTGAGTGCTGTCTGCGCTGCAAGGCCAACTGAATCATAGTATGACTGGACATTCAGCACTGCATTCTCTGCGTCGTGCACTTGCCAGAAAAGTATAGCTTCTACATCAACAGGCACATTGTCTTTTGTAAGCGTCTGCTCTGCGCTTATCGTGCTGCTTATGACTCTTGTATCTACGCTATATGGTGTACTCTCTACGATCGGCATTATTGTGACAAGGCCAGGGCCTGCTATCCCGCCATACCTTCCCAGCCTCAGCACAGGCATTCTGTTCCATTCGCTTATAACCCTTATTGACAGTGCAAGGAATATAAGAAGCATAATTACTGCAACTATTGTGCCTGCAACTGCACTATAAAAGAGAAGCCCAGCTGCAGCTCCAAATGCTATCGCTATAATAAAATCCAAAACTATTGCAATTCCAGATCCGCTATACGCTTTCATAAAACGACCAACAAATCAATGGTAGGCAATGTATAATAAAGTGCCATTGCGTTGAAACTTATAACGCTCTAAACAAAGATGCAGGGTAGATTTATTATCTGTGATTATGGCAGGAACTCCTTCTTCTTTATCTTCTCCCTTATGTAATCGTCAACGAATGTAAGCCTAGGGCCCTGCAGTGCATCCTGCTCCAGCTTCTTCCTGGATTTTATCATGCGCTCTAGCTCCTCCCTCCACTCCTTATGCTGCTTGATCCACTCGTATCCCAACATCTCTTGCGCCCTCTTCAAATCCACGTCGCTGGCGTTTATCGTGAGCTTGTTTAGAAAATCGTATCTGTCCAAATCTGACATCGTCACGCCTATGAACCTTGCCTCAGGCGTTGCTACGCTAGTGCCTATGTACGCCAGGTTAATGCTCCCTGTTTTTATCGTCCAGTAAATATACCATCCCCAGGCATCTGAATCTGTAAAGACGTATATCGGGAGGCCAGCATCAGCAAGCTTGCGTATCAACCTTCTCGTACCTCTGGCAGCCTGCCCCTGCGGCGTTATCAATATCATATTCTCCTTCTTCCAGAAAAGGTCTTCATTGAGCCTCTGCCAAAGCGCATCCTTTTCAACTACTAGCACGTACTTCGCCTTAATGTCTACAAACTTTATATCGTTGTCGACATCGCTGGGTATTGCCCACCCGCTCCTTCCCTGCCTGCTGCAGTCTATCTCTATCTTCTCGTTTCCGAAGGTATCTATTATTTTCATATTCCCTGCCAGCACTCCTTTCCTGTTTGCGTTGAGATTCAGGTCTTCTCTCTTCACCTCAAGGGCAACCTCAAGATCTTCTATAAGCGGATTTGACTCTGACTGCTCGTTGAAAACGTTCTCGTCTACATCGTCGCCTATTGAGAATTTGAGCTGATAGTATAATCCTCTTATCGTTGTATGGAGATTTTCCTTCACGAACTTATGGCATTTGGAAGCTACTGCTATCGTCTGCATGAACCTCTTTGACTGCGCTATGTTAAGGAAAGTCCTTTCCTCCTTTGCATTTCCAAGCTTCAAGTAGCCGTCCTTCTTGTTATACTGGATATTTGTCCTGCTCCTTACCAAAGTGGTGAACCTTGGGCTCTTCCCTGAGGATATCTCCTTTACTATCCCTTCACCAAGGTCCTCTATAGCTTCTGCAGTCTTGATAAAATCACTCCTGCTCCAGTTTCCTCTCTTTGTAATCGCTGGTCATGTATGCCCTAAGCTTCCTTATCATCCCGTCTCTTCTAGGGCTCTTCTTTAGTGCCATCTCAAGCACATCTGCAATGTTCTTTGCCGGCACAATCTTTATCTTCTTTACCTCATCCTTGTCTAGATTTATATCCATGCTATTTGCCGCTGGTATTATGGCATACTTCATGCCTGCCTCTATTGCCGCATGTATCTTGTTTGTTATGCCGCCTACCGGCAGCACCTCTCCTCTGACTGAGAGGGATCCGGTCATCGCAACCTCCTGGTTTACAGGTATGCCCTCCAACGCAGAGATTACTGCAATAGCTACTGAGATGCTCGCGCTGTCTCCTTCAACACCCTCGTATGTCTGCAGGAACTGCACATGCACGTCATAGCTTGACATATCCCTTGCCATGTGCTTCTTTATTATTGCACTTGTGTTTTTTACTGCTTCCTGCGCTATCTTGCCTAACTTTCCGGTGGGTATAAGCTTGCCTTCAGTCCTTGAGCTTGCAGGGGTTATCTCAGCCACTATTGGCAGCACAATGCCAGCGGATAGGTATGATGACCCTACAATCGCAAGGCCGTTAACCCTGCCAACCGCAAATCCCTTAGTCTTGAATATTTTGTAATCTTTCCTGTACTCCAATGCCTGGTCCACATACTGCGCCTCTATGGGTCTGGCCAGGCCCAGCGCAGCCACAACCTCCTCTTTTCCAACTACCTTCTTGCCCTTCTCAACTGCTATGTCTCCGGCAGCCCTTATCAGGCCTCCCAAGTCCCTGAGTATCAGCGTAAGCCTGTTCTTTCTGCCGCTCCTTCTTCTTGCTTCATCCAGTATCACCATGCATGCATCGTAGCCGAACGGCGGTATTTTTCCATCCTTCTTTATCTCTTGCGCTATGAATTTTATTATCTGCTCCCTGTTGGCTTCTGTGTCTGGCATGGTTGATTCCATATATACTTCATATCCATAGCCGCGTATTCGCGAGCGCAGAGCAGGATGCATCTTCTGCACATCCTGCAGGTTGCCTGCTGCGACAAGAAGGAAGTTGCATGGAACTGGCTCTGTCCTGACAAGCGCCCCGGAGCTCATCTCGCTCTGCCCTGTTATAGAATACTTCTTCTCCTGTAGTGCAGTAAGCAGCTCCTGCTGTGATTTGGGCTCCAGATCTGCTATCTCATCTATAAACAGTACGCCGCCGTTTGCTCTATGTATTGCACCCCCTTCAACGCGCATATGCGGCGGAGTTCCAAGCCCTCCTGTCTGCAGTGGATCATGCTTCACGTCACCGAAGATTGCCCCTGCCCTGGATCCTGTAGCATCTACGAAAGGTGCATGCGTCATACCGGTGTTGTCAACTATGAGCTTGGGCTCATTCGTATCGAATGCGCCAGGAAGCATCCCTCCTACTCTTTTGAATCCGGATATGAAAAGCGCTGCTCCGCCGAAGATCAGCACTCCCAGCATCAGCGCAGCTATTACTACTATAATAGAAGCTACAAGGGTCGCAGAGTAGCCGTGCATAAAATTGAAGACGCTTATCACTGCAAGCACAAGGAAGACTACCAGCATAGCCACTATTGGCACTACGCTGCTGCTCTTTCCTGGGTCTATCTTTGCCTTGATCCTTTCTTTCTGTATTATCTGCCTGCCCTGGCCGTCACCAAGCGGCTTTCCGTGTTCAGGCTTGCTAAGATAGGTCTTGACTGATTTCACTATCGGCTTGTTCTCGTCGTTAGGGTTCTTGTAGACCAACACGTCCTCAAGATCTGCGCCAGGCAGAAGCTCTGCCATTCCCTGAGCCAGCATCGTCTTTCCTGTCCCAGGGTCCCCGATGAGCAGCACGTTTCTGTGCTGTCTTGACGCCTTCTTTACTATTTCCACTGCTGTTTTCTGGCCTATTACCTGGTCTATCATGCTTTCCGGTATCTTTATCTCTTCAGTGGTCCTAAATCTCTTCATTTCATCGTCGCAAGGATGCCCCGCATGGGGTGCGTTTAGAGGGTGGGGAAGATAAGAAGTATATCTCTAAACGCATAAACTCAAATATGGAAATGCATACATATATAAAGGCTACTACCTGGAATGGTTTCCTTTGCTTCTTTCTGCATCAACCTGCATCCAATAAGCGCATTTGGTCAGTCTCCATGGCAACTACGCACTACGCCATACAGCATGCCACAAAATCATTCATCTAAAACATACGCATATATAAATTTTACATTGAAAGATATCTACAGTTGCTGCATATTTATATGCGCTACTGGTGCAGATATGGCAAACATACACGAAGCAGAGAGTTCGGAGCTCATAAGCAGGGTAGCTGATAAGTTGAAGAAGGAGGAGATAAAGAAGCCTGCGTACATAGATTACGTAAAGACAGGCGCAGGCAAGGAGAGGATACCTAGCAGCCCAGACTTTTGGTATATCAGGTGTGCATCAATACTAAGGCAGACTTACATAAACGGGCCTATAGGCGTTTCAAAACTTAGGACAAGATACGGGGTCAGGAAGAGACATCTGGTGCACAGGCATCACCACGCAAGGTCAGGGGGCAGCCTGATAAAAGATGCGTTTGACGCGCTGGAGAAGCTAGGCTTCGTAAAGAAATCAAAAGGCGGCAGGGAGATAACGCCAAAAGGGAGGTCCTTGCTTGACAAGACTGCAAACGAGATGCTCTCCAAGGGTAGTTGAGGATGGAAGAAGAGAGGCAGGCAGTTGACAGCAGGAGAAAAGCCTTGGAGAAAAGAATGCGGGCTCTGCAGGCCGAACAGCAGAGGAAGGAAATCGCAAAGAGGCTGATGACACCTGAGGCATATGAGAGGCTTATGAACGTAAGGCTCTCGAACCACGAGCTGTATGTGCAGTTGCTCAATTTCATCATATCGATGGCCCAGAGCAGCAAGATGACATCAAAGCTTACAGAGGAGCAGCTCAAGGAGATATTGGCAAGGCTCACATACAAGCCAGAGCCTACAATTGAGATAAAGCATAAATAGATGATATTATGGGAAAGAAGAGCGTTAAGAAGAAGATGATGCTTGGCAGCAAGCTCAAGCAGAACAGGAGGATCCCGGTACTTGCAATGCTAAGGACTAGGAGGCGACTGCAATCCAACAAGTTCCAGAGGGACTGGAGAAGAAGGAAGCTCAAGTTGAGTGATTGAAATGCCAGTTATTACTATAAACCTGAGGGATGGCTTGCTTGGCCTGCATAAGCCTAGGAGGATAAAGAATGCTGCAAACTATGTAAGGAAGGTTGTGGCAAGGCACTCGGGATCAGAGCCTGGAGATGTGATGATAGGCAAGGAGCTCAATGCCGGCATAATGCGCAGCATAGGGCGCATGAGCAGGATATCTGTGAGCTTCGAAAAGGACGGCAAGTTGGTCAGGGCTGATCTTCCGCAGGCAGAGAAGAAGACTGCAGAAGCTGCGAAGAAGGCCAACGATGCCAAGCCAAAAGAAGCGGCAAAACCTGCTGCCGCAGAAAAGCCTCCAGAAGCAGCTTCTAAGGCCAAGCCTGCAAAGGAGAAAGCAAAGGCAGAGCCAAAGAAAGAGGATTCTGCCAAAGCTTCAAAGCAGCCGGATGAGAAGCCTAAGGAGGAGAAAAGCGCCTGACCGGCGGCGCAGATGCTGCAAACCACAGGTGCAGAGCTAATGGGAGTAGTCAAGACAAGCATATTCGGGAGCGATTATATCGGCGCTTACACTGTAGCTACTGACAGTTTCTCGCTCATCTGCAACGGAGTCAACGCCGCAACAGAGAAGATAATAGGCGACGCGCTCGGAGTTTCACTGAAGTGTCTCAGCATGAACGGCACGGAATTGATAGGGATATATGCCGCAGCCAATTCAAACACCCTGCTTGTGCCTGATATCCTTTATGGCGACGAGCTCAAAAAGATTCACGAGCTGCTGAGCGGCGTAGAAATCGAGGTCATCGATACCAGCCTCAATGCGTTAGGAAACAACATCCTGCTCAACGATAAGCTTGCAATAATAAATCCTGACTACAGCAAAGCAGAGGAGAAGAGGATAGGCGATGCATTGGGAACAGAGGTCATTAGAATGAAGATAGGAGGCTATTCCACTGTCGGCGCGAATAACATACTCACTAACAAAGGCATGGTTGCCAATAACAAAGCTACTGAGCCGGAGATGGATGAATTGAAGAAGATCTTCAAAGACATCGAGCAATCAACTGCCAACCTAGGCTCCTTGCACATTGGGCTCTGTGTTATGGCAAACTCGAAAGGCATGGTGGCAGGAAACCAGACCACAGGCTATGAGCTTGCAAACATGGCAAATGCGCTAGGCTTCTGATCCTATCAACCAGATAAAAAGGTTAGCCTAGCAACCTGCTGCATTACGCTAACATATAAAAGGCTGAAAGTAAAGAAATATGAGATAGCATGGAAGCCAACAGGAACGAAGCTGCAGAAGCAATCGCACAGTTGAGATATATGCAGAATGTTTACTCGCAGCAGTATGAATTCATACAGAATGAGATCTCCGCATACATCGCAGAGCTCAATGCCCTGCGGGGGAACCTGAGCATAATAGAAAATGCCACAACGCTGGACAATTCCAAGGTCCTCGTAGACTGCGACGGCGGCGCATATGTGGAAGCCAGCCTTGGCAAGGTCCAGAAGATGATAGTCTATGTCGGCGCAGGATACCTTGTAGAGAAGAGCCTCGAAGACGCAAAAAGGTTCGTAAATGAGAACAGCGCCAGAAGGGAGGAGATGATAAAGAGGCTTGACGGAGAGAAGAAAAAGCTTGAATCAGAGCTTGTAAGCATATCGTACAAACTCGCATCGATGCAGCAGTAAGGTATTTCCGATGTTCGAAGGATTAAAAAAGAAATTCTCCAATTTCATAAAATCAGTTTCAAAAAAGGAAGAGGAGGAAATAAAAGAAGAAGTTTTAACTGAAATTCCAAAGCCAGAGCCTGCAGTTCCGGCGCCGCAAAAAAAGGAAGCAACAAGGCACGCAGGGAAAGACGAACTGAGAGCTGCGGGTGAAATTCCAAAGGAAAAAGACCACGAAGTTCGCACAGAGATGAAGACAGCGCAGGCGCACCATGCTAAGCCAGAAGCACCATCAGATAAAACCGAAGTCAAACTAACAAAGCCAGACAACCTACACATAAGCGAAAAACCTCCTGCGAAGAAGGAGCCTGCGGAGAAGGTAAATATTACATTTGGCACCAAAGTCAAGGGGCTGATAACCGGGAAGGCGAGGATAAGCGAGGATGACATAAAGCCATTCATAGACAACCTGGGTGTCGGTCTGCTTGAGTCAGATGTAAATTACAGCGCAATGCAGAAGATAACCGATGAGATAGCAAAGGAGCTGTATGGCAAGGTTATAGAGTCCAGGGAGATAGACAAGGAGATAACTTCCATAATAAGAAAATCCATCCTCTCGATACTCTTGAAAGGCAAGAGCATAGACCTGCCTAAGGCTGCACTTGAAGCGAAGCGAAACGGCTTGCTGCCGTTCAAGATACTCTTCGTAGGGCCCAACGGCGCAGGAAAGACCACCACGATTGCGAAGGCCGCAGAGATGCTCATCAAGAGCGGGCTAACGTGCATAATCTCTGCAAGCGATACATTCAGGGCAGCTGCAGTAGAGCAGTCAATATATCATGCGCAGAAGCTAGGCATAGAAGTGATAAAGGGAAGGTACGGCGCTGATCCCGCAAGCATCGCCTTCGATGCCATAGCGCACGCAAAGGCTAGAGGCATAGATGTGGTGCTCATAGACAGCGCAGGCAGGCAAGAGACCAACAGAAGCCTGATAGAAGAGCTGAAGAAGATGGCAAGGGTTACTTCGCCTAACCTCAAAATCTTCGTAGGGGAGAGCATAGCAGGAAACGCCCTGCTAGATCAGGTAAGCGAATTCAACAAAGCCATAAGCCTCGATGGCATAATATTGACGAAGCTTGATTGCGATGCGAAAGGCGGCAACACGCTGACAATACTCAGCGAGACAAGCATACCTGTTCTCTACTTCGGCACAGGGGAGAAGTACTCTGATTTGATGCCATACGATCCGAACTTCATACTTGACAGCATCATGCCAAATTAGCAGACGCAATACACGTATCTGGATTTCCAATCAGGACAAGATATGCAATATTAGCCAAAAATCCAACAAGACAACCTATTTATTGGTAGCAGTTTTATTAATGGCATGGGCTGTTGCAGCATAATCGCAATTTCAGTAGTTGCAGTTGTATTCTCTACAGTTATATTCCTTACACAGTGGCAGCCTGCAATCCTAAGCAGCCATCCTATTAACAATTACCTGTCAAATCATCATCACACGGATGGAGTTCTGCTTAAGAGCGCTTTGCCAAACGCGCAGTCAAATTCGAGCATGAAAGCAGCGGTAGAATATTCACAACCTCTCGTTAACGATCCTCCAACTGCCCCTTCTGGAATACTTTATTATGTGCCTATAACGATAAATTCGCTGCCTGATATAACCATAAGCTCAAGCGAAACCCTGACAAACAATCTTTACTGCAACAACCTTGTGATAGATACTGGGGTTACCCTGACTACCAATGGATTCAGCATCGTCTGCTTAGGCAGCGTAACAAACGACGGAACGATAGATACTGGAAGCCCAGGCAATGGAGGGGCAGGAAATACTGGCACCGGTGCAGGAAGCACAGGGGGCTCTGCTTTCAAATCATACGCAGGGTCAGGTGGAGGAGGAGCAACTGGAAGTGCACAGGGAAGATACAGCTCAGGAAACGGAGGATACGGTGGAAACACACTGGCACCAGGAGGAATAGGCGCAACATCAGTTGCTAGCTCTCCTGGAGTTAACGGAGGCGACGGTTCAACGCCAGGCTCTCCTGTTCTCTCTAATGCCAACATAATAAGCATGTTTTACAGCAACTTTTCCAATTATACAACTGGCGGAGGAGGAGGCGGAGGCTCCGGTGGCAAAATAGGAGGCACGCAGATAAGCGGAGGAAACGGAGGCAGCGGAAGCTTTGGTTTATATATACAGGCAAACACTATAACCGCAGGGACGATAAATGCGTTTGGGTTAGCTGGCAGCACAGGCACCTCTGGGGAGCCATCTGCAGGCGCCGGGGGCGGAGGCGGAGGAACCATAATCTTAGCGTACAATGGTCTAGGGGCTACTCCTTCCATATCCGGAGCCAATGTCATCGGAGGTTCAGGAGGAGCTGGCGGTGTATCTGGTTCAGATACGGGAGGAAACGGGGGTTCAGGCGGGGCAGGCAATGTGCTCACGTTTGGCTACAACGCGATGCCAATCTTTCCTATTCCCTCGCCTTTCCAGCAGCGCATTTCAGTAAACAGTTTAGCATACGAGAGCTATGAGGCGTCAAACCTTGATAACGTAGAATTCTTTTACTCTAATGGCACCATAATCAACAGTTGGCTCGAGTCAAACAATATATATTCCTCTACAAACAGTATCTACTATCTCAAGCTCAATGGACTGGGTCAATCTGTTGCCAGCAACCAGATGACAATCTATATGGGCTTTGCAGGCACAGGCACAAATCTATTCAGCAATACAATCACAGGAGAATCTCCTCTGCTAAGCCCGAATTATGGAGAGTACGATACAGGTGCAAACGTATTTCCCTTCTATGACAATTTTGAAGGTTCGGTGCTTAACACATCTAAGTGGGTAGCTGAAATACATTCGCCTTCAACCACGCTTGGAACATATACTGTTGACAATGGCATCTCCACTACAACTACAACAGGCTCTTCAATAGAGATAATGTCAAATAAGTACTTCGGATTTCCAAATTACTTCGAATGGTACGCCGCGCCATTCTCTGCAAACGCACCTGAAAATCAATATTTTGAACTCATAGTAAATTCAACCAACCACAGAGAGGCGATTTATACTGGGAACCTTACGTATATGAGATTGGCATATACATCAGACGAACAAGGCTCTACCAGCGGTGCTTTTCCAGTCACATCGCAGTATAGTGTACCAGATAATTCTGGCAATCATATCTATGGCATTTCCGTAGACGGTGAAAATGTTAAAGCCTATTTTGATCATTCCATAATAATAAACCAGAGCGAGAATTTTGTGCCAGAGAACAACCTGAATTTCGGCGTGTTTCTAAACTTCGAAACAGGCTTGACTTCACCAGTAGAGTACTGGGTCAGAGTGCGTAGCTATCCTCTTGGAGGCATGCCAACAACAACATTCGGTTCTATAGTTCAGGTCCAGACAGGCGCACTTTCTGTGACTTTAGGTAGCCAGTGCCCTTCTAACACAATTATAGACATAGGCCAATATCAATCATGCAGCGCAACAGTCTCCGGAGGAACAGGCCCATATACTTATACTTTCTATTCTGTTAATTCTGTAACCACTTCTGTAATAGCAAACACAGTAACAATACCAAGTACATCATCTACAAGTGAAGTAGCAAGTTGGTTCATAGGTAACCCTGATGCCTATAACTCTCCCGAAGAAGTAAATGTAATTGTTTCCGATTCCGCAAGTCATACTGCAAATACAGTTTATTCTTCAACTTTCATTGTCAATCCGCAGCTCTCAGTTGCAGCAATTACGCCTGCATCTCCATCAATCGATTCAGGCCAGTCGATAGAGCTGACTGACACGTGGACCGGGGGAAC
>JAJYXO010000048.1 GCA_021801765.1 Microcaldota archaeon
AGCCCTTTTCGGAAAATTCTCTCGCTGCCTGTACCATCATCTCTGGTGTCTGCTTTTGTCCGGCGTGACTTCGATTCCTCTGCATCATAAGTAGCACCGCTGGTGCCTTTGTGCCTATTTATATCATTTTTATGATATTTAAGCTTTCCCCAGATTGCCAGAAATGCCTACCGAAGCGATAATAGTATGGAGTAGATCCGTATCTTCTGTTGAGAGTATGCCCAGCTTGGATATTGCCTTGCTGCTTGCTGCGAATTTTATGGCTTCTGCTCTTTCACTGTCAATTGAATGTATTATAAGCTCACTTGCGCTCTCTCCTCGGGCAGAAGCACCGATTTCTTGTATCCATGGATCCATTATTTTCCAGTACATTGATAGTATAGAGATTTGCCTTATGGCCATGAGCGATTTTCGCAGTTCATCTATTCTTGCCGCTTTTTCCCTGTCGCCGCTTTTCTCTATCTCAACTATTCCTGCTTCGTATCTGCGTGCCATCTCAGCTTCGTTGGAGGTTATGCTGTTTATTATATAGAGATAGCTATTCGGATCTGCAATTCGTTCCGGGATCTTCAAGTTCTTATCATTAATCTCTATCCTCTTTGACTCAAGCTCCTTATGTAGCGTATCTATGGCCATTGCTATTATGGCTTCCTTCACTCTCACAAGTAGGTCTATGCATTCTATCTTGGCCTGCATTGCATTGCTATGCATTCGCATCACTGATACTGCTTGATTAAATATCTGAAAATATAGATATAAGGCATGCTCGAATATAAAGGATTGCGCATAGAGACATCGGATTTGGTCTACGCACCTGCTGAAGACTCTTTTCTTATGGAAAGCATGATTGATCCGGGGCTCTCTGGCAAAGATAACGCCAGAGTGCTTGACATAGGTACAGGAACAGGCTTTCTAGGCATAGCTGCTGGCACGAAGAGAAATGTCCATGAGGTAATTTTTACAGATATCAATCCAGATGCAGTAGATACTGCAAGGCGGAATGCAGAAAGAAATTCAGAAATGGTTGTATCTAAATGCAATTTTGTGATGGGAGACCTCTTCTCTGGCATAGAAGGAAAGTTTGACCTGATCATCTTCAATGCACCGTATCTGAAGGGAGAAGGAGGCGAAGAGGTGCTCTCTGAAGCGTGGGAGGGAGGGAAAGAAGGTGTGGAATTGTCTATCAGATTCCTGAAGGAGTCAAAAGCTTTCCTGAAAGAGCGGGGAAGGATTCTCATCTCCGCGAGTTCTCTTGCCAATATTCAGATGCTCACTGGTTCTGTATCAATGCTAGGCTTTGCCATTGAGGCAGAAAGGAAGGTGCACATCTTTTTTGAAGATATCTTTGCATTCCTGCTGCGTGCCGCTTAAGATTTATACTTTTCTGCCTAACACTTGTTAGATATCATGCCTGACCAAACCAAGGATCTGGATCTAGACAGTGCTCTTAGAATAATAAAGGAGAACAAGACAAGGATGGTATGGCTTGGTAGGGAGCCGTTGGATTACATATGCGAACTTTTGCAAGTGGACAAAGGAGTTTTCATATATGCAGATCCAAACGAAATGCTGGAAATGAAGAGGAACGTAGCTATGAAGTTCAAGAAGCACGTTTTCGTCTGCTATCATGGAGTGACATCGGATTATGTGGCCAGACTCCTGAAGAATAAGTATGGAGTAGATGCTTACAGCCTCAGAGGAGGGGTGGCAGGGATAGTAGGAGAGATCTTCTGAATCTTGGCATCAGTTCCTTTTGGATTTCTTGTCGTTTTTTACCATGTAGAGCATTCTGTCGGCTTCGTCAAGCAGGGCAGTAACATCATCATTGGCAATATGCCGCCTTATGCCTCTGAATTTATCAGAGGCTATGGCGTATCCTGCTGAAATCCATAGCCTTGCAGAATGGCCATTGCCTTCTATTAAAGTGCTGCCTGCGTGGAACTCTATCCTGCTTATTATTAGGTCTATCACTTCTTCTGCAACCACATTTTTCCCAAGATTAACCAGTGCAGCGAATTCGTCTCCTCCGAATCTATAAGCCCTGTCTTCCTCTCTTATGCTAGAAGTAATTGCTTTTGCGACCTCTTTGAGTGCAGCGTCACCATATACATGGCCCAAGGTATCGTTGATCTCCTTGAACTTGTCCATATCTATTAGGATTACAGCGGCATTGATTTTTCCCCTTGAATGTAGGGCAAGTGAAGAGTGAATATCTTCATCGAATTTTCTCCTATTACCAAGACCTGTAAGCGGATCTGTGAGGCTTCGTTGATCTGCCTCGGATAGCTCTTGACGTAGTATATATATTTCGTCACGCATAATTCCCATTAGCACTTCTTGCTGCGCTTCTTGCTTGCGGAACGTTTCAGTCAAGCTTGCAAGTTTTGCCCTAAGGCTATTGTTTTCTGCCTTTAGCAGCGCTATCTCACTGTCTCTGGCTTTCATCTCCGCTGATACATGTGCACGGATAAGGCCGCCGTTGCGCCGTATGGCTTTAAGCGTATAAGGCTGATGCTGACCTGAAGTTTCTGGCTTTCCTTCAACTCGTTTATTCCTTTCTTTTTCCAACACGGCACCTGCTCTAGATAGTTATATTGTAGTAAAGGTAATACATTAAATGGTATATAAATGTTTGCCTTTGATGCCCTCTAAACACAGATTAGGGTCAATATTATAAATCAGGAAAACATTATAGTGTCTGGTTTTATGCAATCATACAGGCAGGATAAGCCATTTAATGAAAGAATACGTGAGCTAATAAGGGATACGCATACTGTCAACGGGCCATTTTCAGTTATAAAGAGAGGGAAGAGGTTTGAGGTTATAAGGAATCCGGTTACATGGAGGGTTTCTGGAGAACTGACCGCTACTGATGGCATCGGCACTAAAGGCATGCTGCACTGGATAAAAGATAGCATGGAAAATGCTGCAGTTGACGCTTTTGCAATGGTTACCAATGACCTTGCAGAGGGAGGATATCTTCCTTTTATGCTTCAGGACCATATAATGATGCAGAAAGAAGATGAGGGAAAAATATTGAGACTTGTGAATAAGTTGGTAAGCCTCTGCCTCTCAAGCAGATGGCCATGGCCTCAGGATCATACCACCGTAAGTCCGATTGCGATTACTGGTGGAGAAACTGCAATAATAGGAACATTGAAAGGATTGGAGATAGGTATTACTGCCACAGGTTATGTGATTGAAGGAGGCAGGATAGATAAAGCACCCAGAGCGGGAGATGTGATGATAGGGATTGGCAGCAGCGGAGTGCATTCGAATGGACTTAGCTTCTTGACAAATAACATGAATGCTAAGGATGGGTTAGCAGTAGAAGTCCTTGATGAACTTACAAAACCCACGATAGTGTATCTACAGGCCATAAATGAGCTTATTTCAGAATTAGATTCGAAAGGCGGAGCGACTGCATATCTTCGTGGAATGGTGCACATAACCGGAGGCGGGCTCTCAAAGCTCAGGGAATTGATAGGGGCCAGAAGGGATATTGATATAAACATAGGAAGGAGAAATGAGTTGAAGCCGCAGTGGATATTTGAATATGCACACGCAGCGCTGCGTATGCCTTCAGAAACGATGTACAAGACATTTAATAACGGAATCGGCTATGTGATTGTTGTGGATCCAGGCGTTGTTGATGAAGCACTCAGGATACTGGGTAGATTCCATAATGCAGACATAATAGGCGAAGTTACAGCGGGGAAAGGAAGAGTAGCGATAGAATCCAGGTATGATTACACTACAGTAGTGTACGAATAGCAGTCGCATCATGTTATATATTATTAGCTTGAATACAATAGGGATTACAGGTGCATTGTTTGGAGGACAGAGAAGAGAAACGCGTTAGGATGCTGGAAGAGGCCAAGAATAAGGTGAGGGAAGCCTTTGCATCTGGAGACCATTCAATCATACAGGCAATAAACACGTATATGGAAATAGACAGGATCAAGAACCTGCTGTCAGAGAGGCTTTACGAGTGGTATGGGATATACTTCCCAGATGTAAGATCAGGGAGCCAGGATGCTTATGCAAGGTTGGCTTCGGAGGTAAGGAGGAAGGAGGATGCAGATATTGGCATTGTTGAGAAAATATTCGGAGAGGGAGCCAACAAGGTAATCGAATCATTAAACTCTGAAAACAGCAGAGATATTCCAGAGGAAGAGCACGCTGCAATAAGGAAGCTCGCAGAGGGCGAGCTGCGCCTCACAGAGCTTCAGGAGTCGATAGATGCTTATCTTTCAGAAGAGACAAAGAAGCATATGCCCAACATAACATACCTCATTGAGTACAGAATAGCCGCAGAACTTCTTGCGAAGGCTGGGTCACTGGTGCGACTTGCAAATATGCCTTCAGGTACCATACAGCTGCTTGGCGCGGAGAAGGCGCTATTCAAACACATGAAATTCGGGAGCAAACCTCCAAAATATGGCATACTCTATAAGCTTGCGGAGATATCGAATGCGCCAAAGGAGAAAAGAGGAAGACTCGCTAGAGCATATGCTACTAAGATCAGCATAGCAGCGAGGGCAGATGCATATACAAAAAGATTTATAGCAGATAAATTGAAAGAATCACTTAAGAAAAACTCAAAATAGCATTAACTGTTTACTTGACAGAATATAAAACTGCATGGCAACCTTTTTATGTTTTTTATAAGATGACTTTAAGGTTAAATGGATAGGAGTACGGCAGTTTCCTGTATACTGCGATGTACAAGATGCATTAAATCCCAATCGGCAATGGAGTACCTGATGACCTACGGCTGGTCTATACTGATTGTCGCAGTTGTACTAGGCGCCCTCGCCTACCTCGGTGTCTTCAATCCTCTCTACTTTGCCCCTAAGGCACAGCCAGGAAGCTGCCAGGCCTTAAGGCCTAATGGCGCCGGGACTTCTTACGACATAAATTTGCTCGGAGTCTGCAATAATGAAATACCGCAGTATGTGGCATCGTATGGAGGAAGCGGTTCCCTAGAAGGTGCGCGGATTCCAAATCCAGGGCTGAATTATACTGTGAGTTTATGGTTCAACATAGACGCTCCTTCTGGCACAGATTGCTGCACAGATCCGCTTTTTGATGTTTACAATGCAATCGTAAACAATGGAGTAGGTGCTAATCAGAATTTTGACTATTCTGCTATCTTTGCCACAGGGCAGGGGTTGAGCTTCGCAGAATATTGGCCAATAGATTGGCAATTTGTTAATACTGGACCACTATCGCTTAACAAATGGTATAATGCCATCATCTCAGTGGAAAACTATAACTCTGTAACAATATACGTAGATGGCTCGGTAGATGGAAGCTGTATTCCGCCAGGATGCTCGATAAGCTACAGCAAGGCATTACTTGATGAATATTTCACATCTCCCGCAGTGTCGATTGGATCTAATCCTCCTGGGGCAGACGAAGTCGCCTCCACAGGCACGAAGATCGCAAATGTACAGATATACAACGAATCCTTCGATAGCAATACTGCTGATGCGCTATATCAGGAAGGGATAGGAGGAGTTCCTGTTGATCCACACAGCCTTGTCGGTTGGTGGCAACTAGATGGAAACCTCAATGACTCCTCAGGAAACGGAGCCAACCTTAAAGTATACGAGCAAGGAGCCACATTCACCGACAGCTGGATAAGCGGCTACACCTAAGGCATCCGTAAACATGGGTGGGCGTGTTTGAGGCGGTTTCCCGCCTCAGTTAGACTGTACGCACGTACCTGACTTCCCCAGCCTGTATGAGACAATAGGTCTCATATTCCTTCTCTTTCTTGGAGTCGCTTATCCTCGCAGTCTCTGCAAGCTCAAGCCATGCATCTACAAGGCACATGGCTTTTGCGAACGTAGGCATATCCGATAGCCACCCTGTTGAGAGGATAGAGAGCCCATCTTCACTGCGCTCTTTATCTCCCATGCCCCCGATACTTTCGAACGCCTCCCTCAAAAGGCGCCTGTATCTGGCAATGGATATGCCATGCCTCTCCGCCATTACGATCACGTCCCTGTTCACTGCTTGCATCAACTCCGCGTACAGTCTGTCCACACGCCCGTTTGTTCCACCCATGTTTACACCCAGAAACAGACGGCTGCTGCCCTTGCGAGTTTATAGTGCCGCATTGCACTTTGCTGTAGTAGTTTTATTGCAATAAAATATTTATACTTTACTATAAATATTTTACTTAAGTAAAAAGATTTATTAATGTATATATGCAACTATAATCACGCCAAGCGAAAGTTTGGCGCACCCAGAAACAGGGGCGGCTCTGCTGCCCCTGTATTATGATCGTATTGGAGGATATAGTTGTTATTTTGCTGCCCTGCCAAGTTTTTTGTGAGTCTTCCCAAGTTCCCTATTTCCCTGTGCTGCTACAAGGTTAAGCTCTCCGGCGAGAACAAGCGATGCTATTATCTCTGCAAGCTTCGAAGAGTTTGACCCGGGAATCTTGCCGCCTCCGGCCACTCCCATCATAGATAGAGCTGCCTTCTGCGGAGGAAGCACCGTACCTCCCCCTATGGTACCTATTTCAAGCGATGGCATTGTGACTGAAATGTAAAGGCCTGAAGGCCTCACCTCAGTCCAGGTATAACAGTTGCTGCTCTCCACCACCTGGGCTATATCCTGCCCAGTGGCAGCGAAAACAGCGGCTACCATATTCGCAGAATGGCCTGAAAATTTTGTGCTTCCTGCCCTCGCATTCCCGAGTAGGTTCTTCTTTATATTAGTCAGGTTTATGGCCTCTGCAGTTGAGTGAAGTATACTATCGATTATATCATTGCTTATCAATGCCTCGGCTATTACTGTTTTTCCCCTCCCGAGCAGGTTGTTGACCATGGACTCTTTCTTGTCAGAGCACATGTTTCCACTAACAGTTATAAGGCGCGCCTTGGGAAAATTGCTTTCTATGTATTCGGCAGCGGCCTCAGCTGCAATTGTTACCATGTTCATACCCATGGCATCTCCAGTTTTCATAGCTATGCGTAGCCAGACGTTGTTGCCAGTTACAAAAGAAGTGATAGAATCAAGTTTGCCGTGGCTGGTGGTATTTTCGATTGCAGAGCCTATGCCATTCCTATTCTTATCAACCCATTCTAAGAACTCTTCTGCATCAGTCACTGAATCGAATTCGAAGAGAGGCGCCCTTGCCATCGCGTCACCGATCACCCTTACTCTGGCGCCGCCTGACGAGGTTATAGCCTTCATCCCTCTGTTTATCCCGGCTATCAGTGCGCCTTCGGTGGTGGCTAGTGGCACATAAAAATCTCCGTGTGCATGTTTTCCGTTTACCTTTATAGGGCCAGCTATGCCAACAGGCATGTTCACAAAACCAACTACGTTCTCGGCGTTTTTTCCAATGAGCATTTGATAATGCATAGGAGCCTCAGCAAGTGCAGAGAGATCTGCACATGTTAACTTTTCAATTACCTTCCTTCTTACGCGCGCAGCGGCTTCTGGTTCAACTATTTCCTCTAATTTATGCATTTGCAGATCCTTCTTCAGTATAAGGCTGATGAGCTTTTCATCTGAGGAATCAGGTATGCTTTGCATGTCAATATTCTGCAGACAAAGATTAAAAATCTGATGCGATGGTTAGACTTTTGACTATTCATACCGTTTCTGAATGCATATGTGTTGCATTGGAGATAGAAAATTTGTATATACCAATCTGCCTTAACGTCATATGCAGAACCTTAAGAATAGGCTTATAAAGCAACTGCGCATAAAAGTTCCTTATGACCAGCGTATGCATAAGGGTAGCAGGAGCCAATGGTGACGGAGTAGAATCCAGCGGCGCGATGCTCATAAAAGTAGTCTCAAGAGATGGGCTGCATGTCTTCGCATATAGGGGCTTCCAGTCAATCATAAGGGGGGGGCATGTTTGGAATCAGGTGAGAATTGGAGATGAAAAGCTATACAGCCATGGAGAGGGCATAGATGTGCTAATAGCGCTTAACCAAGATGCGATAAAGAATCAAAAAAGCCACCTGAATAAAGGCGCGGCAGTAATATATGATCCGGATAAGGTAGATGCAAAGGAGCTTGAAGGGAAGTACAGGTTGGTAGGCATACCGCTATTGGACATAGCAGTCAAAGTAAGCGGGGATCCGATAATGAGGAATGTGGTAGCAATAGGCGCAGCGCTTAAGATAGTGGGCATAGATCTAGATGTATTTAACGATGTGATAAAAAGCATGTTCACTAGAAAAGGAGAGAAGATAGTGGACGAGAACGTGAAATCAGCAGAGATGGGATACAACCATGCGAAAGCAGAGAAACTCTTTGACTTAAAGGGAGATGGAAGGAGCAGATATACTATGGATGGAAATACGGCGCTTTCCATAGGAGCGTATGCGAGCGACTGCAAGTTCTATGCAGCATATCCGATGACACCGGCAAGCGGGATACTGCATTGGTTTGCAGCGCACGAGAACAAAGGGGTGCTCTTTAAACAGACAGAGGATGAACTGGCAGCGATAAACATGGCCATAGGCGCATCCAACGCGGGAGTTAGATCCATGTGTGGCACTAGCGGAGGCGGATTCGCGCTGATGACAGAGGCGCTAGGGTTTGCAGGGATGATAGAAGCTCCGCTTGTAGTTGTCGAGTCGCAGAGAACTGGCCCAAGCACAGGGTTGCCTACTAAGACAGAGCAGGGAGATATACTTTTTGTTATGCATGCCTCGCAAGGAGAGTATCCAAAGATAGTAGTTGCGCCCAGGAGCGTTGAAGAATCATTCAAGATAGCAGTAGATGCATTCAACCTAGCAGATAGGTATCAGTGCCCTGTGATAATAGTGATGGATCTTTATATCTCAGAGCATATTGAATCGGTGGATGGATTCCCGCTTGATTCGGTGAAGATAGATAGGGGAAAGATAACAGCCAAACAGGGAGATGGGAAATTCAAAAGATATGAATTCACAGCAGATGGAGTATCGCCTCGCGCCTTCCCGGGAACCCCAGGTACAGAGTTTATAGCACCTAGCGATGAACACGATGAATATGGGAACCTTGTCAGCGATGCGTTTTCAGGCATAGATGAATATGTAGAGATAAGGAGGAAGATGCAGGAAAAAAGAATGAAGAAGATAGAGACCATGCTTGAACGAGAGAGCGTCTTTGCGCCTGAAGTGGAGAATCCAAACGCTGAGCACTTCCTTGTGACTTTTGGATCCACAACAGGGCCGGCTAAGGAAGCGGTAGAAATTCTCAATGGCAACGGAGGCAAATTTGGATTAATATCATTCAGTTATCTGATGCCAATGGACAAGGGAAAGGCCAAGAAAATCCTAGAAGGAAAGAAGCTGATAGACGTGGAATGCAATTACACAGGCCAGCTGGCATATGTGATAATGGCTAACACAGGCATAGATATAGAAAAGAAGATACTAAAGTACGACGGCGAACCGTTCACAGGAGAGGAGATAGCTGAGAAGGCTATTGCGCTTATAAAGTGATTGTGATGGAGGCAAAGCAAGAAGCCAAGCAGAGACAGAATTATTCATCTGGAGTGAAACCCATATGGTGCCCGGGATGCGGGGACTTCGGTGTCAATGCGGCAATAACTAAGGCGTTAACAGAGCTAAACATAGAGAGGAACAATGTTATGATAGTCTCAGGAATAGGGTGCAGCTCTGCTATGCCGCAGGTATACAGCACTTATGGCGTGCACAGCCTGCACGGGAGACTAGTTCCAGTAGCTACAGGGGCAAAACTGGCGAACCATGGGCTAACGGTGATAGGCACAGGAGGAGATGGCGACGGATATGGGATAGGAGGAGGCCACCTTGTGCACGCGGCAAGGAGAAATATAAACATTACATACATAATTATGGACAATGAAACTTACGGACTGACAACAGGCCAGACATCCCCGACGGCCCTGATGGGGCACAAGACAAAGTCCACACCTTTTGGAGTCATAGAGATGCCTATCAACCCCATGGCGCTTGCGATAAGCGCAGGAGCTACATACGCAGCTAGGGGATTCTCAGGAGATCCTATGCACCTTGCAGAACTTATAAAGGGGGGCATAGCCCACAGGGGATTCGCGCTGATAGACGTATTCAGCCCGTGCGTGACGTTCAATCATGACAACACATACGAATGGTTCAGGCCAAGAATCTACAAGCTGGAGAAGGAGAATCATGATTATACTGACATTAGCAAGGCCATGGATAAAGCTTTCGAGGACATGAGAACCAATTATGAGAAGGTGCCTATTGGCCTCTTCTATAAAGTGGAGAGGCCCACATACGAGGACCTCGACATAGCGCTTAGGGATGGCCCTCTTATCAAACAGGCTGGCCATACTAAGGAGCAGATACTCGAAGTAATTGAAGAGAACAGGTGATTGCACGGAGCGCGAAAGCAGAGCCTCGGGAAAATCTGCGATTGAATATAGGATCCACGATGCCAAGCTAGGCGAACTGATGAGAGACAGAGATATCTGCGCAGTGTATGTAAAGACTGACATAAATAACATTTACAGGATAGATGCCAGAGGAAGAATAGAAACAGCAAAGGGAAAGAAGGTCAACGCTTCTATGTCACCTAAAAGCACGCTTAGAGAAGGAGGGAACCTTGTCTATGGAGTTGCTGGCGGGTTTTTCATGCGTAGGATAGAATGCGTCTACTATGCAGGCAAGATAACCGAGATAGTTGCAACTTACAGAGGTTCTTATCACGGGGGGAAGGTAACTGCCCTTACAATGGAAGAAAGCAAGATAGCGAAAGATTTTGAGGCAATTAAGAGAATGGGGCGAAAGAGGATTTCAGGCCAAACAGGGAGCCTGAAAGGAGAGACAGCAGGATCTTAGGAGCTTATCTGCAACAGCAAGACAGAGTTCGCTAGCAAGCTTTTAAGTTTTTGCTGAGATTAGAATTTGTGGAAACCAAGTTAAGCTCTGAGGATAGGCAGAGAATACTACAGGAGATCAAGAAAAAGATTACGGATGCAATAAACGATACTTCAGACCTGATGGCGAAGCTAATAGAAGATGAAGTCTATGATGCCATAAACAGGGAGGACATAATATCAAAATTGGAGCTGTCACTTGCAGGAAGCAGGATAGAGAAGAACTCTGCACCTTACATATCAGCGGCAGTACTGCTTGCATTCAGCGGCATGAAGATAGACAGGAAGAAGATAGTTGCGCTCCTTGAATCCATAGGGGTAAAACCTAAAGGCAGTTATCTTCTCTTTATGGATAGGCTGCGTATGAAGAGCAATGTAGTCTACGCACCAATGCTAACTTACCTTAGGCTTTTGGGCGCAGAAGTCAGCACGGAGAATATAGCGAAACTTGCAAAGGCAGTGAGAATGGATTATGATAAAGAAGCGATAATGCATGTCGTAGGAATCTATGAGGGAAAGGCAGGGATAAATAGGAAAAAGCGGAAGATAGAGAGTGCAATTTCTAAGATAATGTCCTCTTCGGCGATGCTTATAGGAAAATTTGAGCTCTTCGAGCTTGATAGGACGATTGAGAGCGGGGTTTTATTTGACTACTTCACAGATATTGACACATTCATCTCATATGTTGCAGCAGTGGGGATGCTGGACGCAATAGGAAAGGAGGTTGATGAGAATGGAAAACTTGACGTGGAAGCAGTTGGCAGGGTTCTCGATGCTGTTGGGGCGAAGAGGCAAGAGAAGATGCTTGAATTCATAAAAAAAATGGGTTACGAGGTTGCCACGGCACTATACGTACCAGTTATATACTTCATAGAGTCTTCGGGAAAGGAGCCATCCATAGAACTTATATTGAAGGTGCTTTCTGCGATAGGGATAAATGGAAATGCTGAAGGTGCAGGATATGCAATAACCTTCTATGAGCAGGAGGGGAGGAAACTTTAGGACTCTTAGAATGCAATGCCTGTTATTTAGATTTTTGCACAGTCTATAATATGTGGAGGTTCGATGGTGAGCAGTCGCATCGGAATAGTTGGCCTTGGAAAGATGGGCAAGAATATCGCATTGAGGCTTCTTGAAAAGGGATATGGAGTAGTAGTATATAACAGGTCTAGCGCGCCTGTAGAAGAGATACGGAGCAAGGGGGCAGAAGCAGCTGGGTCGATTGGGGAGCTTGCTTCGATGCTTGGGGAAGGCAGATTGATATGGCTCATGCTGCCGTGGGGGGAGGCAACAGATAATGCAATTGCAGAACTACTTGGAGTACTCTCCAAGGGAGACATAGTAGTAGACGGATCAAATGGGAAGTATACAGATGACATTGCGCACGCTAAACTCTTTGCGGAAAAGGGAATTAGACTTATTGATGCGGGATGCAGCGGTGGGCCTTCTGGGGCGCTAAATGGAATGTCGATAATGGCAGGCGGAGATAGGGAGGCGTTCGAAAGTATAGAGAAGGTGTTCAAAGATCTCAGCGTGGAAAATGGATATAAATACATAGGAAGTAGCGGATCAGGGCATTATGTGAAGATGGTACACAATGCAATAGAATATGGGATGATGCAGGCAATAGCTGAAGGAATGGAGCTTCTCGAGAATGGACCTTACAATAATCTTGACAAGGCAGGCATCTGCCGGCTATGGAATAACGGCTCTGTGATACGAGGTTATCTGATGGAGCTTGCAGAGCGCGCTCTGTTGAAATCCCCAGAACTTGAGGAGATAAGGCCATATGTGGAGGACACTGGAGAAGGCAGATGGGCCGCTGAGGCTGCAATAAAACTGGGGGTGCCGCTGACATCGCTCACGCATGCCCTTTACGAGAGATTCTCTTCTAGGGACGAGTACGGCTTCGGGAGGAGAATGCTCTCCGCACTGAGGCATGAGTTCGGCGGACACGAAGTCACCAGAGTAAGTGAGAGATACAGTTCTCCAAATATTCAGGATGAGAGCAAACCGCAACGCAAGAATCCCCCGGGGCCAGTATGATGGAATATTCGCTAGGGGCAGTGGGCTTCGGCCATTGGTTCTCCAGGCTCTACAGGGGCATAAGCAAGAGCAATGATATAAAGCTTAGCAAAGTAGCAGGAGTGAGCAGCTTTGAGGGGAAGGCAGATAGGCTTAGGGCTATGGGTCTTGATAGAAGGCACTACTATCGCATGGTGCCTGAAGAAGGAATACCTGAAGAATTCTTTGAAGGGCTGGATATAGTCCATATCTCTGACCCAAACCAGTTTCACGCAGAGCAGACTATTGAGTCGCTTTCCAAAGGAAAGATAACGATAACTGAGAAGAC
>JAJYXO010000021.1 GCA_021801765.1 Microcaldota archaeon
ACCCTACACCCAAAGACCCTCCTTGAACTACAGTTGCATTTTGCAGTTGGAATGTAATTGTAGATGAACCTGTGCCGTTGGGACTTCCGTATTGGGCCCGAAGCACTCCCAAGATCAATATGGAGATGAACGCTGCAGTTCTAGCGACGTTCGACATAGAATCACAGATATCTTCAGATCTCTGTGGTTAAAATACTTGCGTCTTGTTCAGCGAATCAGAATCAATAAATAATCTGCCTTCCAAACAGTACCAGTTGTGATAGTGGAAAATAGTGAATTGCAGCTTATGTATAATCCAAACCTGCATTTATTCGAGAATAGCATTGCAGGGCCTCCAGAACTTGGCAAAAAGCAAGAGGCATATCTACTCAGGCTAATCTCTGAAATAGAAGCGCTTAAAGACAACGGCGCTTCTGTAGCAAAAGAGTTCTTCGGAGGTGCCCGTGTTGAGATTCCGTTTGGAGTTGCTTCTGGATCTGCATATGGCAGCAAATTCCTAAAAAGATACGAGGAACTCGGCTATGGTTTCGTTACACAGAAGACAGTCAGGGTCAAGAGGTGGTCTGGAAACCCAATGCCCCATGTAATGCATGTTGGAGAAGGAGATTATCCTGCAGGATTTAAAAGCTCAGATACCCCGACAACCTCGCTAGCAAATTCATTTGGAATGTCATGCCTAGGCCCGGGGTTCTGGGAACCTGATCTCTCCTTATTTGTCAAAACATCCAGAGTTCCATTGATAATAAGCGGCGTTGTAACAGAGCCGAAAGATAAATACAATCTTATAGATCAATATGCTTCAATAGCCTCTGCGGCAAAGAAGATAGGTGCCGTGGCATTCGAGGCGAATGTCTCTTGCCCTAATGAGATGGAAGGCAGATCTGGTGAACTGCAGGATGACACACCCATCTGCACAGGGATAATCAAAGAGATTAAACGATTCGGGTTTCCAGTGTTGATAAAGATAGGCTACAAGAAGGATCTTTCCCCAATTGTAGCTGAAATCGGAAAGATTGCAGATGGCATAGTTGCAATAAATACAATATCTGCTAGAATAACTGACGCGAAAGGGGGATATGCATATGTCAACAGGGAAAAGGCAGGAGTCTCCGGAAGACCTCTCAAACCATATGCGGAAGATGCCTTGAAGCAACTTGTATCATTGAGGGAAGAATTTGGATACAGATACAAGATCTTTAGCGTTGGCGGAGTAACTTCTGGAAACGATGTGCTCTCCAGGCTCTTAGCAGGGGCTGATTTTGTAGAATCTGCCGCTATGGCAATGCTATATCCTCCACTGGCCTTGGAGACAAAGAAGATCCTTCTCGAAAACTGTGATGCTATCAACAGCTTCTAACGTTACATGTACCTTCCAAGGTTGAACTGACCTCTCTCCCCATCGCTGACCTCCCCTGCGAAAAGTGCACCTATCTCCTCTTTTATAAGCTCAAGCCGCTGCCTTATGTAGGGATCTAGGTTGTATCTCTCCGCAAGCGCTATCGCCATCTCCAGATATTTTTCTATGCCGCCCTTCGATATTGTAAGCAGCAGCCTTCCTTCGTCCTTTGGACATTTGCCTTTAAGCGGGATCCTCCTGTATTTTGCATTGCAAACTGAGCACCTGAATATCTGCCTTGAATATGAGTGCAGATTGCCTATCAGGTCAGGTATGAAGTGGCTTAATATAAGTTTCCTTGCTGCGTCTCCCTTGTCTATTGCGTAGATGCTATCCATAAGCCTGAATTCTGCATCTACCTTATCTTGCATTGTCTTAAACTGCGTGTACGAGCTCCTCTTCGGCGACATAAAGACTGCGCTTTGAGAAGACGCATGGGTGAAAGCCAACCCTGAAAAGACACTCCTGCTCCCAAGCCTGCTCTCAACAAGTTCTATATTAGCTTCAGAAGGCGGTGCAAATGCCATTGTCTTTTCGTAGAATTCCAGCGGATAGCTATCTACTATCTCCATCGCGTGAGCCTCATCATCAACTTCCTCCGGCATTATATTCACGCTAAGTATCAGTGGGGTATCCATTGTGCCTCCAACACTTGAAGGCAGGAAAGCTCTGGAAAAGTTTATCAGTGCATCTAGAAGCAGCATGGTGGTATCTTCATCTCCGTCGCAATTCCTCCTCCTAGCAGATATGGTATATGGGTGTGCGAATCCAACATTAACGTCAGTGAAGCCTATTATCCTGCCAAGCACCCCGCATGAGGTGTGCGGCGAGAGCGTTATCACCATCTGACCTATCAAGTCATTTACGCTAGACGCATTGTAGTATTTCTCCTGGCCGTAGAAGCGCACGAGAAGGTCATCTATGAATTTAGATACACGCAAGAGGTACTCAGCTCCTCTCCTGCTGAGTATGACGTCTTGATGTTTCATTTCCACAAGCTGTGATTCACTCTCCAACGGCGCATCTTTGTAGTCTAAATTATACCCGAGTTCCATGAGCTTATCCACACCAACTCCGATCTCTTTAGGATAGAAATGCGTTATCGGAACGTCTGTTGCGTCGAACCTTGCGGTGCCGTCCTTGAATATGAAGATGCCATACATTGCACGTAGCATCCCTTTCTCTACAGGCTCAGCCACCTTGTCTCTGCTGGTAAGTCCCTTTACCCCTTTTATTCCATCTGGCACCTTATTCAATCCAAGTTTCTTCCTCGCATTAGTTACAACCTTTATAAGATCTATCTTGCGGTCTTCGTACCCTGAGTACTGTACGTTGCATGTCACGCAGGTTTCTCCATGTACGATTTTTCCGCACTGCGGGCACCTTCTCTCCACAGGAGCCATTTCCTGGCAATCGTAACAGAATCCGGTATCAACCACCCTACTGCATCTCTGGCACTTGTATCTTGCAAGCTCCACGTTGATCTCTGACCTGAATTTCTTAGATGAGGCTAAGAACGCTTTGCTCACGTCTCTGTCTTTGCTCACTGATATCCCTATTGGGAAGAGCACATTTGGTGCTGGTTTCATTAGCCTCTCCCTGGCCTTCTCCGGCCTTCCTACCCTTGCGCCTATGAAGGTAGATCTCCTAACTACCTTGAAAGGTGCGAGCCTGGAAGCAGCATCTACGGCATCCTCTCCGTCAACCTCCTTCTGCCTTGCGCTTATGCATCTTCCTTCCAAAAGCCCAAGGGAGCATAAGAGACTCTGTGCGTAATCCCCGTAAACAACTACCATTCCTTCCAGCAGCCTATGCGGCACCGTAAGCAGCTCCAGAGCCCTCTTAACTCCCTGCGAAGCAGGGATCTTCACGCTCTCCACTTCTTCAATTGCCTTTCCATCAATATCCATCACTGCGTCTGCAACAGCTTTCTGCAACATTGCAAGCTGTTCTACGCCAACCGCCTGGAATTCGAATAAAAATTTCGGATGTATCGGCAGTCCATATTTGATGGACAAGCCAAGGGCTTCAGCAAAATTTATCTCCTCCCCTGAGTATTCTCCCCCTGCAGCCTTAAGTTGTTTTTCCCAGAGTTCTTCCACATAGCTGCTAGGCTGCAGCTTTGTGTTAGATTTCCTGAAATCCCCATAAGTAACAAGCATATCCCCGAGCGAGATTATCTCCTCTACCTCATCCCTTATCTTCATCGCTGTTGCAGCGTCATTGACTCTGAACGCATCCCCAGACCTTAGCTTGACGAAAGGCCCTTCTATGGAGTCTACTGGCGTTACAATGCACCCCTTGCCTGGCAGCTCTATCTTCAGCTGTGTGCCTATCGCCATGAAACTGCCTGTTATTATCATCGTTGCAGGGCTTACTCCCTTAGATGCTATTCCTGTGAACCTGCTCCTTCCATATCTAAGCCTAAAGCCCCCAATCTTACCTGGGTACGCGAGTATCGGTCTGCCGGCTACGAGCTCCTCAAGGAACGCTGTGGCCTTCTCCTCATTCGATTCCGTCTTCTTTATCTCTGCCTTAATAGTGTTGCCTAGCCAACTCCAATCAAGCCCTACTCCCTTTGTCTCCTTTAGCAGTTTCTTCGCTTTCTGCGCGATGCCTTCACACATAACCAGCGGCATGCCGCTCCTAACCTTGTTAGTTATCTGGACAGGCTTCCCATTCTCATCCAATCTCTGTAGATTGCTATGTACGCTGACCTCAACAGTCTCGCTCGGCACCCCGTCTATGCAGATTGGGCAGTTGCCTGCTATTATGCGAATGTCATCATCCGCAGGTCTATACTGTAGCCTTGCTGCTCTCGTATGGTATAACTCCGTCTCTTCTACGCATCTCTCTATCTCCTCCTTTGTCGGCTTGTAATCGCCTATGTGCATCAGCCTCCTTGCATAATCTGCAAGGGCAACAGAGAGCGCTGCGGCTGTTCCTCCTGCTCCCCTTATCGGGCCTGCATAGACAACTGCAACATAGTCCGTTCCATCCTGATTCCTGTACCTCTTAACAGCTTGTATGCCCTCCGTAGGCGCCACAAGCACACCTTCTGTAAGTATTGCTGTGCCTACTCTGACTGCAAGCTCTATCTTTTTCATCTGCCCTGCCATATCGGGTCCTTCCTCAGAGCAGAGCGTCTTTACCACATCGAACGCAAGCTTTGACCTGGAAATGCCGCTTCCCTTGCTTCTTATTAGATCTGCTATGCCATTAGAACCTATGAGGCCCTCTACTCTGCTTGCAAGGTCAGGCGCTGGAAGTATCTCAACCTTCTTGCTTGGGTCAAATCCCTTCTGCCTAGCCTCCGCAGCCACAGCATATGCTTTATTGAATTCCGATGAAAAGCCTTCAAAATACTCTTCTATTTCCATGCGGTCACCTGTTGAAGTCCATACTGGAAATATTTCCCTTCATTGCATCATACACTGGCAGCAGAGCAGGTGTCGGAAAATGTCCTAACTTTTCCTGGTAGATGGTTCTTGATTGCCATGTGCCGCTATTTATTACCTGTGTGCCGTGGTACTCTGCATATCCGTTCTTGTGCATATGCCCCATATGCAATATGTCAGGTACCTCCGTTATCGCCATCTCATCCTTCTTTGTGGGCACTATGGGATTCTCCCCATACACCGGAGAGAGATGTCGCATCTTTAGCATCTCCACCATCGCTGTCTCAGGCTTCGCACTGTTGCATCCTGGCACATTCCTTATCACAGAATCCAGCGAAGTGCCATGATAAGTAAGAACCTTTATGCCATGCACAGTGACGTAAGATGGATTGGAAACCATGTGTATGTTGCTCTGTCTGAAATCTTTAATCAGATCATCTGTAAGTATTGGCTGCGGCTCCGCGCGCTGCACGGCGTCGTGATTTCCAGGAAGCACAAAAACATGCACGTATTCAGGAATGTTTGAGATAAGGTCGAAGAAGAATGAATACTGCTCATATATGTCAGGTATGGTAAGCTCCTTGTCTTGGTTTGGATATACTCCTATTCCATCTACCAAATCGCCGCTTACGAAGAGGTATTTTATTGAGCCAGCAATATTCTTGTTCAACTCGATATTGCCATTTATCCACTCAAGAAACCTCCTGAACTGCTTCTCTAGGAATAGCTTGCTGCCTACATGCACATCAGAGGTGAATGCAATCGATACTGCTTCATTTGCAAGTTTCTTGTTCTTTACGGGTATGTCTGGCCAAAGAAGCTGGTTCGCTATTATGAATGGCGAAGAGAGCTTTCCCTTCACTGCTATGACGCTGTCTAGCGCTATCTTTCTTGCGTTCTCAAAGAGGGCAGCGCCTTTGCCTTCCATTTTGGTAAATAT
The DNA here is from genome assembly GCA_021801765.1 of Microcaldota archaeon. Classification (GTDB taxonomy): domain Archaea; phylum Micrarchaeota; class Micrarchaeia; order Micrarchaeales; family CABMGC01; genus JAJZIU01. The sequence goes on from JAJYXO010000021.1 coordinate 5,735, forward strand.
AACCTTAACTGTCCCTGTCTCATCCTCCATCGTTATCATTATATTGCCCTTCTTTGTGATTATTTTGTCGTAGACCATGCCAACGACGCTCAGCTCTCTGCCCTCTGTATACTGCGCTATCCTGTCTATGCTGCTTATTATGCTTATTCCGCTCCTTCCTCTCTCTATCATCTCCCTGAGCCTCATGAACCTGTCGTTGAAGTAGTCTGTGAAATCGCCAACCGTAGCGGATGTCTTCTCTGGCGCAATGCTCTTTGTGCTGAAAATGGGCTCTATTTCCTTAGCCAATGGCTTGAAATCCGTCGGCTCCTTTATCTCTATCTCCACCGGCGCCTTCTCCAGCGTAATGCCCTCCTTTATCTCTCTGAGCAGCTGCCTATCTACTATCCTTGGCAGATCAGAATCTCCAAAATGCGCCCGTATCCTTGCAGCTATGGATTCTATCTCGGCGCCTTTAAGATCGTCCTCAGATATGTCTGCGCTTATCATGGCTTTTCCGCTCAATTTGCCTGCAAGTTCAACAACCAGATTAGCGACCATTACACCACGAGCGACTATCTAATGCGGGTTATTTTTAATAGACCTTTGCGGAGTCCGTTGTGATTCAGGTACTCTCTCTTACTTTATTGCCCCTTCTTTCTTAAGTAGTTCCGCCTTTCTACTGCCATATCTGCCTGAATACTTGCCAAGGCTTCCGTCGCTGCGTATCACCCTGTGGCACGGTATGATTATGGGCAGAGGATTCTTCCTAAGCGTTGTGCCCACTGCCCTATACGCACGCGGAGATCCTGCCATCCTTGCAACTTCCTTATACGTGGCTGTCCTTCCTTTGGGTATTTTCAGCGTTGCTAAGAGCACCTTAATTTGGAACTTAGTAAGGCCCTCATCTGCAAGCCTCTTCAACATTAAAGCCCTTTTCATGTAAGATAAACCTGCATCAAGAATAATAAGCCTACCCTTTCATATATCTTCATTCAGAGTGATTGTTTGGAAATCGAATTCATGGGTGGTGCTGGGGAGGTCGGAAGGTCAGGCATATTGCTTAAGGGAGAGACCAATATAATGCTCGATTACGGGATAAAGATAGATATAAAAACAGAATATCCTCTCAAGCCCAAGAAGGTTGACGCATGTGTGATAAGCCATGCGCATCTGGATCACAGTGGTAATGTTCCTGCATTATATAGGCTTGGATCCCCGCAGACATTTGCAACGGAGCCTACCTTCAGGCTTGCTGAGCTTCTCATAAAAGACTCTATAAAGCTCAACAAGAAGAAACACGAAAGCATGAAGTTCGGAAATAAGGACCTAACAATGCTCATGCACAGGTCAAGAAGCCTAGGCTACAACGAAGAGGTAAAATTCGGCAATGCTATCATAACGCTCCAAGATGCAGGTCACATTTGCGGCAGTGCAATAACCTCTGTTGAGACAGGAGGAATGCGCATAGCATACACTGGGGACCTGAAGGTCTCTCCCCAGCTGTTGCACAAAGGCGCAGAGCAGGTCGAATGTGATGTATTGATTACTGAATCTACCTATGCTACAAGAGATCATCCTGGAAGGGAGAACCTAATATCACAATTCATAGACAGCGTAAAGGAGGTGATTGATAATAGGGGGATAGCATTGGTACCTGTCTTCGCTGTGGGCAGAGCGCAGGAGATTCTCACAATACTGGGGAAACACCATCTCGCAGAGAAGGTCTTTCTTGATGGCATGGCTGCAAAGGCAACCGAGATAGTGTTGGAATATCCTGAATACGTCTCCAATTACGGTCTTCTCAAGGATTCAATGAATAGAGCCACAGTTATAAAAAAGCATGAAGAGAGATCCGCAGCCTTGGAAGGCGGCAACATCATAGTCACAACTGCAGGCATGCTAAACGGCGGACCAGTGCTTAACTACATAACCAGGTTAAACGAGAGATCGATGATCTTCCTTACTGGATATCAGGCAGAGAATACTAACGGTAGAAGGCTGCTTAATGACATGCCTCTGATAATAGACGACCAGAAGAGGCATATCCCTACACCATTCGTTTTCTACGATTTCTCAGCCCATGCAGGGCAGGAAGACCTTCGAAAATATGTTAAAGGATCAGGCGCTGAGACTATAATATGCGTACATGGAGACGAAGAAAGCACCTTAGATTTCAGCAACTGGCTCAGCGGGGAAGGTTTCACTGCATATGCTCCAAAAGTAGGAGATACCATAAGGCTAAAGTAGAGGAATAAGGATGGGCATTGAGATATATACGGATGGGGCAGCCAGAGGCAACCCCGGAGCGAGCGCCTCCGGATACGTCATCTACGATCCTTCAGGCAGGCAACTTGCGAAAAATACAATATATAATGGCATAAAGACGAATAACCAGGCAGAATATATTGCAATTATAGCTGCGCTGAAGGAAGCAGGTAGACTCTCTGGGTACAGGGAAGATGTAGATCTCTTCTCTGATAGTGAATTGGTAATCAATCAGCTAAACGGGAAGTATAAGGTGCGCAACGGCAGCTTAATCCTTCTCTACGAAGAGGCATCCTCAATAATCCGCAAATTCAAATCATGCAGGTTGCACAACGTGCCAAGGGAAGAGGAACACATCTCTATGGTAGATAGAAGCCTTAATATCACCCTAGATTCCATCGATTGACAGATGTCAAACCTAATAGAAAGGCGTATATATCTCCTTAGCCCCAATATATATTGTAAGGCGTTGGATGGCTGTGGATTAAGTTTGCTGCCTTCCCCGGCGCGCATCAACCTGTTTGCGTCTTTTTCTACGCGCCCTTCATGCAGGCCATCCTGTTAGGGCATTTCAATACTAGTTGTTTCCTTCCTTTGCAACCTTCTTCAGCGCTTATATGTGCTGATATCAATGGAATAGATATTTAAATCTAAGTAGGGCATATAATCTCAGAGAGGCGGGTGTAAAAATGGTAAAGTACATGATTGCAGAGCAGCTTGTGGGTAAAGAGGTCGTTACTACTGATGGATTCGATCTTGGCAAGTTCGTCGATGCTGAAATAAACGAATCTACCGGTAAGCTCAGCGCGTTGGTGATAGAACCGAATGTTGACAGCGAGTTTGTAAATAAACTGAATGTGAAAAACGGCAAACTCTCGGTATCCTACAACAGCGTAATGGCAGTGAATGACTTCATAGTTGTAGACCGCAAGGGCATCTAAAGGTGAAATCATCATTATTGCCGGCGGCGATGAGGCCGGAAGGGGAGCGGTCATCGGCCCCATAGTCATAAGCATTGTTAGCATAAACAAGGGAAAGGAGAGGAAGCTCGGCAGAATTGGCGTAAGAGATTCGAAGATGCTTACCAGCCGGCGAAGGCAGTTCCTATACGAAGAAATCCAGGAAATAGCAGAAGAGATAAAAGTATATAAAATCAGCAACGCTGAGATTAACGAATCAATGAGAAGGGGAATCTCAATAAACGAGCTCGAAGCGGCAAATTTCGCCAGGTTGATAGACTCATTAGACGGAGAGCCAGATAAGATATTTCTTGATTCTCCAGATGTTATTTCTGAAAGATTCGGTGTACGGATAAGCATGTTCTCTAAGAGGAAGCTTGCAGTGCGAGGAGTGGCAAAACGCAGCCCAGGCATAAAAGTTATAGCAGAGCATAAAGCAGATTCCAGATATCCTGTGGTTTCATGTGCAAGCATAATAGCAAAGACCGAGAGGGATAAGGAGATAGAGCGCATTGGCGATGAAGCCGGCATGGAGATTGGTTCTGGATATCCTTCAGACAGTTATACCATAGATGCCATAAGGCAGTCTCTAGGAAATAAGAAGCTTGGACCATATCTGCGCGAATATTGGAGTACAATGAAGAGCATAAGACAGCTTAAGATGAGCGATTTTGGCTGATGACATGAGATGCCCTTATTGCGGAAAGGAGGGAACCGGTGTAATAGATTCTAGGGAAGTAATGAACGGCGAGGGAATCCGCAGACGCAGAGAGTGCAAATTCTGCAAGAGGCGGTTCACAACATATGAAAAAGCCGAAGAGGCAGATATAACCATAATAAAGAAGGATGCCACGCGAGAACCTTTCGACAGGACGAAGTTGTTGGGTGGCATAATGAAAGCATGCGAGAAGAGGAGAGTTACAAGGGAGCAGATGGAGGCAATAGTCAATAAGATAGAGATGAACCTTCGTTCAAAGGGAGTGAAGGAGATAAAAAGCAGGGAGGTGGGCAACATGGTTGTTAAGGAACTCTTCAAACTTGATCCTGTGGCATATATAAGATTCGCAAGCGTCTATAACAATTTTGATTCCCCTGAAGAATTCAGGAGAGTATTGGGCATATTCAGGAAAGGCAGCAAGAAACAATGAGAAGTGAATCACAAGATACTACTGCAACATTCTGTTTTAGATGGGGCATGTCGATCCCGGCCAACTAAGAACTACCTCTCCTCCTTCTCCACCGTAACCAGGGCCACCTGCACCACCACAAGTGCTAGGCGTGTAATAAGCTGCCCCTCCAGCTCCGGTACCGCCTGTGCCGCTGCCTCCAGAAGCGCTATTCCCATCTCCTCCGGCCCCTCCGTATCCACCTCCTCCCCCTCCTCCGTAACCGCTTGCTCCTCCTGCGCCTCCACTGCTTCCACTTCCACCATAGCCTCCGTTCTCGCCTCCATTTCCTCCAGCAGCACTTGCACCATTAATACCTGCCCCACCGCAACCTGAGCTACCGCCTGTTCCTCCAGAAGATTGGGTCCCCGCGCCTCCGCCATAAGGCGCGCTAACTCCGCATCCATATCCTCCTCCTGCGCCGCCATCTGCATACGCTTCCAATGTGCTTCCTATAAGAATTGCAGAACTTCCTCCTCCCCCTCCGCTTGCATAACCACATCCTTCAGATCCTCCTGTTCCTCCACCACCACCATAATAGCCGCTGCCTCCACCTCCTCCACCTTCTCCTGTGCCTCCATAATCTCCAGCGCCCCCTCCGGCACCTACATATACTGTAAGGCTTTGGCCAGAGGTTATCGAAAACGAGCCTGTAACCTCAGAACCGCCAATTCCGTTATTGCTACCTGCTCCGCCTCCACCGCCACCTCCATACATAGTATAAGATACGCTGCTCTGTGAATCTGGCACTGTAAAAGATTGGTAGCTTGTTATCAACATAGAATTCGTCCCTATGCTACATGGATTCACCGTAGTTGTGGAAGTACTAGTGGAAGTAGAAGTTGTGGAAGTACTAGTGGAAGTAGAAGTCGTGGAAGTAGATGTTGTGCTGGTTGTAGTCTGCTGCGGAGCAAATGAGATGTCTGCAGTACCGCTCTCGTTGTATACTGGAAGGTTTTGGGAGTTCAAGCAAGATACATTATTGCATATCTTATAGCTTATGATAAATCTCGGAAACATCTGGGAACCTATCGGTTCTTTGAACCCCGGCATCTGCGCCAAGCACGTCACAGTTGTAGATGCTCCTGCCACATCGGGAGTGCAGGTTCCATAGTATACGGTGTTGGATATAGTTGGCAACACTGCAAAAGCATTTTGCGATGGGAAATTTATGGACACCCCTATATTATTAGTGAAAACTACTATCGCGTTGCTACTACTCCCGCTCTTCGCTATGAGGAAGCTGTCGCATGCAAATTGAGGCGATATGTAGCAGTATGAGGGTGTATATGTTGTCGAACTCGTGGCTACAACCACTATGGAAACCACCGAAACAAAAATGGCTATTATTATGAAGGTCCACGCGTATACCGAGAGAAATTCCAGCGCAGATTGGCCTCGCATAGTCTTTATTCATCGATCGCCTTTAAATATCTATTGCACTCTGCCCTGCTTCTTTCCACTGCCTAACGATAGTTCAAAATCTAGGGCAATCTCAACAACACTCGCAGAGTATGTTCTTACTATCCTCCTGAATAGAAGTTTGAAACGCATGTTGCGCTTTGCAGCCTCTTCCCTGAGGTATAGCATCTGTTGTGAAAAAGGGTCATCTCCTTCTGCAAATGCATAATAATGGAAAATGCACTTGCGCTTTGCCATAGAGATGGCATAGCCTATGAAATCTTGTGCCCCTTTTGGGAGAGGCATAACTATTCTATCTGCGAATCCAAGGTAATCCTTCGACTTCTCTGCAACATCGCCGCATACTGGAACAATATTATCCACATGGTTAATATTTATGTTCTCAAGCATATACTTGTAGGCGCTATCGTTCAACTCTATAGCAACGATCTTTGATTTTGGCCTGCCCTTGGCTATTTCAACTGCAAATGGGCCAACCCCCGCGAACATCACCACTACTCTCTCTCCATTTTTGGAGAGGTCTGCAACTCTCTTCCTCTCGAATGCCAGCCTAGATGAAAAGAACGATTTTCTCAGGTTGAATACGAAAGTGCAGCCATTCTCACGATATCTTGCCACATACGTCCTCTTTCCAGCTATGTGCCTGTACTTCCTTGTCCTGTATCTTCCCTTGACTGCGCTTGACTTCATGACTACAGTTGAAACGCCCTTGTTTTCTTCCATTACCGCCGCTGCAAGTTTGCCTGCGATTCTTTCAGACGTCTCTATCACAGCTATGTTTCCAAGCAATTCAATGCTTTTTGAGGAGCTCTTGTGTTTTTCCTTGAACTCCCTAACAGCGTCCCTCATGTCACCTGTAGTCCCTTCAGAATAATTCCTTACTACTATATCACCCACTCTGCTATCTCCTCCTATTATTGGGAAATATAGAAAACCTCCTTTTTTAAGCACCTTATGTCCTTTTGCTGCCAACCCCGTTTTCCTTATGTGCCTTCTAACTTTCTCAGCCTCCTCTGGCCTGGTTTTTATGTACCTCATTGCATCATTCAGATACTAATATAAATGTAAAAGATAAAAGAATGGTGATATTAATGTACCTCATAGTGCGGGTTACTTCAAGCCAGGAGAAGATAACCGCAGATATACTGGAGAACAAGGCGCAGAAGTCCAATGCCCATGTATACTCAATAATAATGCCCGAAGGAATGAGGGGCTACTTAATAATAGAAGCTGAGTCGGAGAGTGCATGCCGGGACTTGATAATGAATGAGCCACACATAAAGGGAATGCTACCTACGCCTCTAGGCGAAGCAGAACTTGACAAGATGCTCTCTGTAAAGCAGAGTGTGCAGGAGATAGGCATAAACGATATGGTGGAATTCATGTCAGGGCCTTTCAAAGGCTATAAGGCTAAGGTAAGAAAGGTCGACAGCGCAAAGGAAGAGATAACCGTAGAACTTATGGATGTGGCAGTGCCAATACCTGTTACTACAAAGTCCAACATGGCAAGGGTAATACAGAAAGCAGAAGCGTGATTT
>JAJYXO010000035.1 GCA_021801765.1 Microcaldota archaeon
GGAATGCGCATCTTTATTATCCTTAGTGAATTGCTGTTTTGCTGAAAAGATCTCTGCCGAGCTTCAGTTTTGAGTTTCTTGCTGGCAGTCTTAAAAGATGGCCTTTTATCCTGCTTCTGTCTTGCTAAATGCATATGCGGCTATGCCTAGCATCACTGCGCTTGATATGATTAGTGCTATAAGGTCTGTCCAGATTGGGAAGGCTGCGGAGCCTGTTCCAAGAAGCGCGTTCCTGAGCCCGTCAACGCCATATGTGAGAGGATTCAGGTATGTTATATACCGGATGTAAGATGGGAGTATTGTGATTGGGAATATTCCGTTTGAGAGGAAGAAGAGAGGCATTGTGAAGAAGCTTGTCACAAGCTGGAATCCCTGAAAGTCGTTTATCAGCGATCCGAGAATCAGGCCAAGGCTGATGAAGGTTGTTGCTATCAGTATCATGAAAATAATGGCCATGAGGTTAATTGCGCCAACTACAGGAGCAAAGCCAAGCAGCAACGCTATCAGAATGACAAGTATGCTCTGGAGCACAGCTGTTGTAGCTCCGCCTGCGACTCTCCCCAGCACTATTGAGAAGCGCGAATTTGGAGTTACCAGTATCTCCTTCAGGAAGCCGAACTGCCTGTCCCAGAGCACTGCACTGCCGGTGAATATCGAAGTAAAGAGCAGCGACATGCCTATTATTCCAGGAACTATGAAATCCAGATAATTGCCTCCGCCTGGCAGATGTATGAGGCTTCCTAATCCCAGCCCAAGACCTGCAAGGAAGAAGACAGGCATCATCAATATGCCTATTATCCTGGATTTTGCTCTTGTGAACCTTATCAGGTCCCTGAGCCATAGCACATATATTGCGTTTGTGTCTACCATAATTATCGCCTGCTTGTCCACGCCCTTCTGTGCGCACGCATTGCATCGATGGAGCTTCCTTCCTCCTCTCTTATTGTCTTCCCTGTGAAGTGTATAAATACGTCTTCTAAGCTTGGCTTGCGTAGGCTAATTGATCCTACGCCCACCTTGCGCTTCTCTGCTGCTATGACTATCTCAGGTATGCGCTTCTCACCTTCCATTACTGTAAGGTCAATCACACCCTCCCTCTTTGAGATGTGCTTTACCCAGCGCTGGCCTTTGAATGCTTCTTCTACCGCAACTGCATCCTTAGTTTCAATAGATATTACGTCGCCTCCGAGCTTATCCTTCAATGCCTTAGGGGTATCGAGCTGGATCAGCTTGCCGTGATCTACTATGGCCACCCTGTCGCATAGGTAGTCAGCTTCCTCTATGTAGTGGGTTGTAAGTATTATTGTAGTTTTGCTGATCACGTTTAGCTTCTTTATATACTCCCAGATATGCCTTCTTGTCTGCGGGTCTAGGCCCACAGTAGGCTCATCTAGGAAAAGAATCTTTGGCTCGTGGACAAGCCCTCTGGCTATCTCAAGCCTCCTCTTCATGCCTCCTGAATAAAATCTTACTACCGTATCTGCCTTGTCCTCAAGCTCCACAAGCTTAAGCACCTCAGCTATCTTCTTCTCCCTGCGCTCTTTGGGAATCTTGTAAAGTATCGCATGGAATTCAAGATTCTCCTTGCCAGTCAGATCGTCATCCAGCGAAGGGTCCTGGAATATTATCCCAATGTTTTTCCTTACGTTATTCTGGTCTTTCTTCATGTCGTACCCTGCAACCTCTGCGTTTCCCGATGTCGAAGGGAGTATGGTTGTAAGCATCTTTATAGTCGTAGTCTTGCCAGCTCCATTCGGGCCTAGAAGGCCGAAGATCTCGCCGTCCTTCACATTGAATGTTAATCCATCTACCGCAGTGAAGTCGCCAAACTTCTTGACAAGCTTCTTCACGCTGACTGTATAATTTATCCCCATTTATATCACAATTTTGCAAGCCGCGCAGAGAGTTTCTTTATTCGCTTCGTATACTCTGCAACCTTCTTCTTATCGCTCTTGCTTAGGTCTTCCAGATACGATGCGCTGCCTTCCATGCTAACTATAGTTTCTTCAACGCTATCCATCGGCTCAGACTGTTGTATATACTTTTTGGTAAGCTCATACTTGTCATCTGCCCTTCTCTTGACAATTCCCTCGTCAGCTAAATCAGACAGGAGCGGGTATATTGATCCAGGAGATGGCTTCCACCACCCATGGCTTATCTCCTGCATGTGATTCATCACATCTATGCCCCTCATGGGGCCGTGCTTCTCCAATATCTTTAGCACCATTGGCCTTATCCAGCCTCTCTGGCCGAAGCCAGCTCTCCACTTGTAACTCCAATCGGCTACATGACTGTGCAGGCATTGAGTATCAGTGGCTTCATGCGTGATATCTCTGCCTTCTTGCTTTGCCGTGTAATCGCCAGTATTTTATAATCAATATTGGATATACAATATTATATAATACTTGGTTTCCTTGCCATCCAATTTACTGCGTTTGAGTTTCTTGCCGACATTAGCCGTTAATTGCAGAACAGGAGATTCGAATAGATTGCCGCAGGTCGGATTTGAACCGACGACTTTCCGGTTTCTGCGCTTTGATAAAACTTTTCATGAAAGTTTTACTTCAGCCGGACGCTCTCCCGGACTGAGCTACTGCGGCACAGGTGATTATTTGCCCGTTCAATATTATAAACCTTCTTAGCGTCAGTATATAGGTTTAATGGCTGATTGGCAGAAATTAGGCAGTCTTGCCTCGTTTATGAGGACAGATGGACTTGAGTTTAGGGAGTACCAGTACAACATAATAAGATCTGCGCTAACCAGAGGGAATACCCTGGTAGTGTTGCCCACGGGGCTTGGCAAAACAGTAATAGGGGCGGCAGTGATAGCAGATGCCTTGGCAAAGGGAAAGAGGGCGCTATTCCTTGCGCCCACCAAGCCGCTTGCAGAGCAGCATCGCTCCAGCCTTCTTTCCCTTATGAACATTGATGGAGAATCTATGACTTTGCTTCTAGGATCAGTCAAAAAAAGCAAGAGGAAGGAAGCTGAGAAATACGCAAGGGTAATCATTGCCACTCCGCAGACCATAGCGAATGATCTTAAATCCGGAGAGTTTTCCCTGGAAGGATTCGGGGTAGCAGTCTTTGACGAGTGCCACAGGGCAGTTGGCAAGTATGCGTATACATATGTAGCAAACGAGTGCAAGGCGATAGGAGTACAGATGCTTGGCCTTACTGCTTCGCCAGGAGGAAAGAGGGAGAGGATAAATGCGCTTATAGAGACCCTTGGAATAGTGCACATAGAGGCAAGGACAAGTGAAGACGACGATGTGGCAAAGTATGTAATGCAGAAGAACCTGCATATCATTACTGTTGAGAAGACGGAGAGGATAATGCAGATAGCAGGGTTTATAGCTCCTGAAGCCGACGCCGCGCTTGCCAACCTGAACAAGATGGGCATTGCGTTCTTCAAGAAATTCGATAAAATACCGAGAGGCAGGCTCATACAGCTCGGCAACGAGATAGGCAAGTTGGAGGCGAAGAACTATAGGTTTGCAGCCATAGCAAGCTACGTCAAACTGCTCCATCTCTCCCATGCATACGATCTGTTGCTGACCGAGGGAATCTACCCGTTTTCCGCATACATGGATTCGCTGGAAGGAAAGGAGAAAAAGAGCAAGGCAGTCGAGAGCATACTTGGAAACAAGAGAGTGGTGCTTGCCAGGAAGATGGCTAAGGAGGCGCTCGAGAGGGGAGAGGAGCACCAGAAGATAATAGCTGTTGTTGACATAATAAAAGATTACAGGGGAAGACGCGCGATTATCTTCGCACAGTACCGCTCTACAATAAGGATGATAAATGAATATCTGCAGAACAATGGATTTAAGACTGCAGCATTCGTTGGGAAGAAAGACGGGGTGACGCAGGAAGCCCAGAAGGAGGTGATAAGCAGGTTCAGGAATGGAGGATTTGATGTGCTTGTTGCCAGTTCCATTGGGGAGGAGGGGCTTGACATACCTGACGTTGATGCTGTGATTTTTTATGAGCCCATACCAAGCGAGATAAGGAATATACAGCGGAGGGGAAGGACCGGAAGGTTCAGGGCCGGGGAAGTTTATATACTTGTAACAAAAGATACAAAAGACCAAGTCTACCTATACATCTCAGGACAGAGGGAGAGAAAGATGGTAGCTTTAATAAGGAGCATAAATTCAAAGCTTGATAGAAGGCTCGCTGAGCCAAAGCAGATGGTTTTGGGAGAGTAGCATGATGATAAGCCCTTCGTCACTCTTTCTTCTCTTTTCAGGCATAGTCTTTCTAGGTTATGTACTCAAGACGCTCTTTTACAGGATCAAAATAATAGTGACTCTTCCATTGATGATAATAGGATTGCTGCTTGGGCCTGTCTTCCATTTTATCTCGAGCTCCAGCGGTTCGCTAGTTGTAAGCATAGCCTCTTACGTAAGCGCAATAGCTATTGCATTTATACTCTTTGATGCAGGGCTGAGCATAAAGCTCTATAACGCAGGGCTATTGAAGAGCGCAAAATTCACTTTTTCACTGGCAACAGCGACAGGCTTGCTGCTGAGTGTAGTGATATACCTTATGACAGGCTGGGGGCTCATCTACTGCTTCATAGCCGGATTCGCGCTCTCAGGGCCGAGCTCCGCAATTGTACCGACCCTCACAAAGTCACTCAGGATAGGGGAGGGATTGAAGTCTGCAATGATATTCGAGAGCGTAGCCACGGACATATTGGAGCTGATAGTGCCCCTTGCACTTATAGAGGTAATAACAATACCAGGGTTCACCATTGCCTCAGTCCCTGCAATGCTCTTTGAATTTGTAGTTATGTCAGCAATTCTAGGGCTGGTTTCCGCATTCTTCTGGGCGTTCATGCTAAAAAGTTTCAGGGAGTACAGCGAAGAGTATAGTTGGATGCTCACCATAACCATGGTTATAGCCACATATGGCACAGCGCAGCTTCTGGGTTTTAATGGAGCAATAACCGTCTTTGTCTTTGGCATAGTTTTTGCAAACCTGTCATACATGTCGAAGAGGATGGAGAAGTTTTCCTATGACCTGAAGCCAATATTCAAGCATGTGCAAGAGTACCAGGGGGAGATCACATTCTTTGTTAGCACATTCTTCTTCGTTTACGTGGGTCTTCTTTTCACGCTGAGCTCTGGCAGCATTTACCTCGACCTGGCGCTTGGGGTGATAGGAGTTGGAATATCCCTGATAATACTTCTGGCCAGGGACATATTCACGCCGTTGCTTAATGGTATCTTTCAGGACAAGAAGCCTTTTGGCAGCGAAAGAACCCTGGTGGTATTTGATGTTGCCAGGGGGCTTTCGCCAATCATAATTGCCATACTTGTAGCCTCTGACAGCTCTCTTGGGGCTCCGATAGGTTTCCTGAATTTCATATTCATAGTAGTCATACTCACAAATGTTGTGCAGACAGTTGGGATGTTCTTTTATGCAAGGAAGGCAAACGCAGAGGCAATGCTGGCCAGGACAATAGCAATTAAAGCTCATGAGAAAAACAGAAATGCATGACCTAATCTTACTCTGGTTATTTTCATAGAAATGGAATGCGCGATAGGCTTAAATAGGAGAAAATTAAGAATCTACTATGTGGTGGGTGGCATGAAAGCCAAGGAGCTAGAGATTCTTTTGGCAGACAGGGGATGTGCATGTGGAGCAGATGTCCTTCTTATAGGGGAGCTTGAAAGGTACGCTATCGATTTCCCTGAAGCTAGAAACGAGACAATGCAGTACCTAAGGCGCTTTTCTGGGGGTTTAATTGAAAGGCGCGCGGCTGCAGCTGCCAGGAAAGCCATAGAGAGGATAGAATTGGCAGCCATGCTGGAGATACTTGCAGGAGAGATGGAGCCTGAGTAAACAGATTGGAAGTTCATAGCATCTCTAAATCTTTCGTGGCGCGCTTGAGCTCATCTGTCGCTTTGGATATATGGATCTCTACATTGCCCAATTTCTCAACTATAGCATAGCCTGCATCATTTTTTGATCTTTTTGCTATTTTCATTCCCATAACCCTTATCTTCTTCTGGTGCTCAGAAAGTTCTTTTGCCATCCTTTTAAGCATTGCATAGTCAGTTGATAGTTCATCTTTTGCCATTTTGTGACACCTCCAACGACTAAAGGTCGTTGGCTTCCCCTGCATTTGCAGGGTATGTTCTCAGTTCTTCGATGCGACTTTTCGATTCCTGTTGAATCGCAGAGGTCATATCTCCCTGAGCGTGACTTCCCCTCTGTCCGAGGGTAGCTCTGTTGAGTATGTTTATTGATGCGTTGATGTCCCTATCCATCTGCATACCGCATCTATTGCAGATGTATGTTCTTTTTGAGAGTGGCATATCCTGAATATTGCCACAATTACTGCACTCCTTTGATGTGTTCCTTGCATCTACCTTTATTACCTTCATACCAGCACTTTCAGCCTTGTATGAAAGCATCTGTATAAATCTGCTCCATGAAGCATTATGAATTGATTGTGCGAGATTGTGATTCTTTGCCATATTCTGAATGTGAAGGCCTTCTACTGCGAAGGAGGTATATCCTCCGTGAACCATCTTGTCAGATATTTTGTGCATGAAGTCGTTGGGCTGATTGATTATCCCTTTCCATTCCTCCTGAAGCCTGAACTTTGCCTTCTCCCTCCTCTTTGAGCCTTTCTGCCTTTTTGCGACTATTCTCTGCCAATGTGCGATTTTCTTCTCCCTCTTTTTGAAGAACTTTGGCTTCTGGATTGTCTGGCCGTCTGAAAGCGCAATGAAGTTGTCGATGCCCATGTCTATGCCGACTGGGTTTATGTCGTTTATCTCTGGAGGATTTATTATCTGTTCTGCGGTGAAGATTGCATAATATTCTTTTCCTTCCCTCTTCAGGGTCATTGTTTTTACGTTTCCAACTATGTTCCTGTGCTGTTCAATCCTCATTGTGCCTATCTTTGATACTCTCAACCTCCCCTTTTCTATTCTGAACGAGCCGTTGTTTTCGATGTGTGTTATTGAATTGAATTTGTCCTTTGATTTAAAACGCGGGAATCCCGCCTTTATATTTGCGCCAGATTTCTTCTGCTGACATCTCCTGAAGAAGTTCTGGTAGGTCTTCAGGAGCCTGTTGCGTATGTCTACCCTGACGTGGGCATAAAGCTGCAGATAAGTCTTGTCCTCCTTTATTATCTCGTTGAGAAACTGATTGATGGTTCTCTGCGATATTTTTGAGGATGGATTTGATTTGTGCGCTTCTATCGTCTTCTCAAGAAGTTTGTTGTAGAGCCTTTGGGAGATGGAAATGGCATCGCCTATCGCCATCTGCCTTTTCTGGTCAGGGTATATCCTGAACTTGTAGGCGCGCATTGCTTCCATGTTCCCCTTTTTGTTTTCCATCCTTATATACCTTCTTACGCCCCTAAGCCACCGTTGAAATGATGGGTTTGCGGGGCGAATCATTTATCAACAAATACACTATAGCAAGCTTATTATACATTCGCAGGTTAGCTGCGATTCATAGGGAATCTATGATTGATATGTATCTCTCCACTACTTTGTCAAAGGAAAATTTGGAAGAATAATCGTGTGCATTCTTTGCCAGTTTCAAGCGCAGGGTTGAATTCGTGTATAATAATGTGAATTTTTTTGCGAAGTCAGCTTTATCGCCATATCTGTAGATTAAGCCATTGTAGCCATCGGTAACTATGGTCTCTTTTCTTGGTTTGTAACTTACAACAGTATTTATCCTGTCATTTATCAGCAGGGGTATGCCGCATGCCATCGCTTCGAGGAAATTTCTTCCGTATGATTCCCATTCGGAAGTGGATACGAGGAAGCCGGAATTATTGTACGCCTTGACCAAACTCTCTCCAGACATGTAGCCCGGGAATTTTACGTTCCTTTCAATTTCCAGCTTCTTAACGAGGCTCCTGTATCTATCACCGTCTCTGCCTTCGCCTATTATCCTAAGCAGCTCTCTGCTCTTAAGGCTAGGGTTTTCTGCAATAACTGCAGATATCCCTTCTATGAGGAAACTTAGCCTCTTCTGCCTCTCGTCAAGCCTTCCAACGCATATTCCTCCTCTGAAATCTTTCTTAATATTGAGTTTTCGGAATTCTTTGTGCTGGGCTATAGGTATATATTCTACTCTGGCGCGTTTGAGGAATTTCGGTGCGATTTCATATTCCAGGGGAGATATCGCCACGTAGCAGTCAAGCCATTTTGACATTGACCTTAGAAGCGACTGTCTCAGCAGGGATTTGGGAAGCAGTTTCTTGTGCAGCGGGTTCGGAGCATTGAGCATTACTCCCCCTCTATCCACATATATGTAGCGCGTATCATTGTGCGTTGGCCGGTACCTGTTCACGAAAAGCACATCGCGTATTGAGTTCATGATTATTAGATCATAGCGTGTGCCAAGAAATCGCT
The DNA here is from genome assembly GCA_021801765.1 of Microcaldota archaeon. Taxonomy (GTDB): domain Archaea; phylum Micrarchaeota; class Micrarchaeia; order Micrarchaeales; family CABMGC01; genus JAJZIU01. The sequence continues at coordinate 8,391 of JAJYXO010000035.1, forward strand.
CCTTGGTGACTGGCTTTGAAGAGCCCACTCTTGAGAAATCCCCGAATAAGTCTACCGAGTATTCTTCAGTCAAGGCTTCGTAAAGCCTATAGGAATCCTTTGCTGCCCCGCCTATATTTTTGAAGGATCCGGATTCCATAATGAGTATTTTCTTGGCTTTCATCGAAGGTATATTAAATAGTAAGAATATAAAGGATTTCATGACATCTGGAATCTCTAAGGCCATAATAACCGCTGCTGGAAAGGGCAGCCGGATGAAGCATATGACTTCGATTATGCCAAAGATACTGCTGCCGCTTTTCTCCTCTGAGGAATCCAAGAGAGTTACTGTGCCCATAGCGGATCTTATAATGAAATCCCTTTCAGCTGCAGGAGTTTCAAGGTTTTGTTTTGTAGTAGGCAAGAACAAGAGTATACTCACAGATTACATGTTTGGCAGAGACGGTACAACGTTCGTCTTCCAGAATGACCCTAAAGGATTCGGGGATGCGGTGCTCAAAGGAAAGGAATTTGCAGGTGGAGATGCTGCTTTTGTGCATGCAGATGATGGAGTACTTACAGGAGGGTATAGAGAAGCTGCATCCCTCTTCATTGAAAAGAAAGCTGACTGTGTGCTGCTGCTAAGAAAGACAGATAACCCAAGGAGATACGGAATAGCAGAGGTAGGAAGGCAAGAAGAGCATATGGGATACATGGTGTATGAAGTAAAAGGGGTAGAGGAGAAGCCTGAAAAGCCAAAATCAGAGTATATGCTCTCTGCAGTTTACCTATTCAAACCCAAGATATTTGAGAGCATAGGCAAGGTAAATGCAAACGGAGAGGTAGAGCTTACAGACGGAATACAAAAGATGATAGAAGGGGGATCGAAGGTTTATGGAATGCTCCTGGAAAAAGAAAAATGGCTGAATGTGGGTGACACTGACAGCTACTATACAGCGCTTAGATATTCTTATGAACATTTGAGTAAGCAGCTATGACTACTTGATCCTTGATCTCTCTAAAGCCCAGAGAATAGATGCTATTTGTGCGGGTCATGCCTTCCATTTAGTCTTGGGCATTATCACATTTCTGTATTTCTCGATATTCTTTTTGTAAGGCATCAGGTCCTTTAGTATCTGGCCTACGCCGTCTTTCATCTTTACCTTGAGCTTGAACCCCAGAGAAGGAAGCACCTTCCTCTCAGGGTTATAGTAGTGCTGTTCTGCCTCGACCCTTGGATTCTCAACGTTCTTTATAGTTGCTTCTATCCCTAGCTTTGCGGATTCTGCTTTTACTATCTCCGCTATCTCGTTGACGCTGAGCAGTTCCATGAACTGGTTTACAGTTCTATATTCCCCTTCCTCTGGAGGGTTCTCTATGAGTAGAGTGAGCGCATCCATGCTATCCTGGAGAGAGAGGAATCCCCTTACCTGCCCTCCTTTTCCGTAGGGTGTTAGCGGCTCGCCGAGCGCCGCTTCCACGCAATATCTGTTAACCACAGTGCCCCAGATTTCATCAAAGTCAAACCTTGTGAAGAGTGCCTCGCTGTTTATCTCGCTGCTCCTTGTGCCATATACAGGCCCTTGCATTATATCGGTAGTAGTTATGCCCCAGAGCCTGCTCGCAAATAGAAGGTTGTTTGTATCATGCACCTTTGTCCAGTGGTACCAAGATCCTGCCCATTTCGGAGTTGTTATCTTGTCCTTCTTTCCATTTATCTCAACGTCAACGAAGGCTGCCTCAGGTATATCGAACTTTGGCGTTCCAAATTCGCCCATTGTGCCCATCTTTACTATGTGTGAATTCAGTCCAAGGTCTTTGATGGCGTATATGAGATTAATAGTGCCAACTATGTTATTTGTCATAGTATACCCTGCATGTTTTACATCTATCATGGAGTACGGCGCAGACCTTTGCTCGGCGAAATGCACTATTGTGTCTGGCTTGAATTCTTTGATTGACTTGTAAAGAAAATCATGGTTAGTGATGTCACCATTTATAAGATTTATTTCACCGCCAAATTTCTTCCTTGCTGCTTTTACCCTATTTTCTGGGGATCCTATGGGAAGGGCGCTTGTTGATCCTACCTCCTCTACAGACCTGCGCGTGGCCATATTGTCTATTCCAAGAACTTCGTTGCCTTTTGCAAGCATCCTCAAGGAGAGGGGCCATCCTAGGTAACCATCTGCCCCAAGTATCATTATCTTCTTTTTATCCATGCAACCAACATCTCAGTATTATTGCCCTATGAATCTTTTAAGCTCTTCCATCTTCGCCTTTGTAATATCTGCATCCTTTGACTCTACGCCTATCCTCAGCACTGGCTCTGTGCCACTCTCGCGCACTATAAACCAGAAGCTTTTTCCTGTGAATTTGAATCCGCGTTCCTCTATCATCTCTATTCTGCCTGCGCTGCCATACTTCTCATTCATCCTCTCAAGAAGTGAGGCAAAATTGATGTTTTGCAAAGGAATCTTTGTCTTTTCAGTATAATACCTTGGAAGCCTATCGAACATCTCTGCGGATGTTGCATTATTGTGAGAAAAGAGATCGGCCATAAGCGCAAGGGACATAGGGCCATCCCTTACATACTGATGGACAGGATAGATGAATCCGCCAGTGTCTTCAACCCCGGCTATTCCCCCGTTTTTAAGCAGTGACCTTGAAACATATATGCTGCCTATCTTAGTAAATTCCACTTTTATGCCAAGAGGGCGGAGGTGCTCTTCTACTACTGCAGAGCTTGAGAAAGGAGTGTATACCACTCTGGGGCTGCGCGCATTCTTGCCTGCTGCCCAGGCAGCAAGCAGCGCTCCGCTTCTGTCTCCCATCTGTACTCGGCCAGAGGAATCTATGAATATGGCCCTATCTGCATCTCCGTCATGCGCAACTCCGAAATCTGCACCTATTTCGAGCACTTTTTCAGCTGTGTTTTTCAGGTTCTCCGAAGTAGGCTCCGGATCGCGAGATCTGAACCTCGGATCAAGCTTGGTGTTTATCTCGCGCACTTCGCATCCTATCATAGAAGCGATCTTCGGGGTTGCAAGCGAGCCTACGCTTCCGCAGCCGTCTATGAGCACGAGTGGCCTTCGTTTGGAAATTGTGTTTTTATCTACAAGTCTTGATATTGAGGCTATATATTCGGAGATTATATTGTTTTTCTTCTTGATGTCATGCACTAGGCCATGCCATTTCTCTAAGCTGAATTTGCCTGAAAAGTAGATCTCCTCTATTTGCATCTCTTTGGATTCATCAAGCTCAATTCCATCTGAATCTATAACTTTTATGCCGTTGAACTCTGGGGGATTGTGGCTTGCTGTGACTATTACGCAGCATGCGTATTCCCCTCCTTTTGTCGCGTACTGCAATGCAGGGGTAGGAAGCTTCCCTGCTTCGTAGACTATTGCGCCTGTCCCTAGCAGTCCGCTTTCCAATGCCCTAAGTAGCATCTCTCCTCCAGATCTTGCATCCCTTCCAACAAGGACTTTGGAGCCTGGACCGAAGAATGTGCCTATGGCCTTTCCGAGCTGAAGCGCAAGCTCAGGGGTAAGTTTCTCGTTTGTGATGCCCCTTACGCCATTTGTGCCGAAAAGCCTCCTCATGCTGATTTCACATTGAAAAATCCAGAAATTATTCCGGATATATCTGTTACCTTAATCTCTTTATATTCCTTGTTTAGCTTAGGATATGCGCCGAAGATTCCTTGCCTTGTATGGTCTCCGCTTCTGGCGAGTTCAGGTTCTGAGAAAAGGCTATCGCTATATCCGGATATGTCTATAGTGTAACCTTCCCTCACCTCAAATACCAGGTCTGGGGATATCTGATCCTTTGGACTGAGATGATCTTCGTATATCGCAGTTACTAAGTTTTTCCCATCCTCAGTTTTGATTGAGAGCAGCGCGCTTTTTAGGTTCGAGAGGAGCTTTCCCTTTTCGCGGCTTGCAACTACAGGTCTAGAGAATCGTGAATCATTTACCCATATGCTCCCGAAGGGATTGTTCGTAAGCGAAGCGAAGGCTGCAGTTTTGCCCATATCCATCTCCCTGCGAATCTTGAATTCTTCGTAATCGCTATCCACTGCGCTGGCGCAGATGAAACGTATGACAGGTTTCTTAGAGGTAACCTGCATCTGCTCGCCATTTGAATTTGAGCCTTTGCCAGAGGAAAGCATTGCGGCGTAGTTATTTTTTATGAGCCATTCGTTTACGAGGAACTTCTTCCTTATAGGTTGCGCCCCGTGATCTGACACCAATAAAAGCTGGCTTTCCTTTCCATATCTGGATAATATCCATTCTATGAATGAGGATATCTCTTCGTATAATGGAGCTACATGTTTTTGCCAGCCATTGCTTCCGAGGGAATAATGC